>LVWL01000021.1 GCA_002092835.1 Campylobacter concisus
CCACTTTCTCGAACGGCAATTAGTAAATTTAGCACCTCAAAACAGCTTCGATATTCTCTAAAAAGCGTGAAAATATCTGTTTTCAAATCTTTTGAACCAAGCAAAGAATTTAAAGCATTAAGTTTGATAGCGACCTTCGCAAGGTTCTTAGAACATTTTTCAAAATCACAAAAGTAGCCAAGTGTAGCATTTGTCTCTTTTAAACTTGCCATAAATTCATCAAAAGGAGTTATATTATTCATTTTTTACCTTGATCTTTTGGCTTACTTGTGGACAAGATTTAAATTTCACCTCAGTAAAATCATCAGCTCCAAGCACGATCTCGCTCTTTTCATAAGCCTTTTTGGCGATCTTACATGCCTCATGCTGATCTTTTGCTTTAAACTTTATTTTTTTACTTAAAATTTCAGTTATCTCAACTTCAAATTCACTCATTAAATCCCCATTTTTATAAATGCTTGCTCACTCTCTCTTTCAAGCTGCCTTGATATATCTTCGTAACTAGCAAATTTTACCTTTTGAGCTATCTGCTCGTAGATGCTAGCTCTCAAAACGCTTTCATACTCTCTTTCCCTCTTTTTGTCTGCGACTATAAACATCCTAGCATTAAAGTCTTGAAGCTCAAAAAATTTATTTAGTGAATTTTTAAAGTCTGTACTATGTTCAACTTCGTAAAACGAGTTTGGCAAATTTCTTTCGTTAAACCATATTGCATCTATTGTTTTTGCTCTTTTAACGATATCTTCATAACTAAATTTATATATCTCACTCAAGCTCGCAAGCTCGCAAAGTTTCTTATCTGATTTATAAATTTTGTTCTTATCTTGAGCTGGGATGAATGTTTGAAAATGTCTTAAATTTCCTATCTCAACGATAACGCCTTGAAAATAAGAATGTGTAAATTTCTCATTTTGCTCACTCTTACTATCGCCTGTTTTGGCTAAATTTTTATCTCTGAACTCACAAAGCCCCCAAAGTCCGGCTCTGATCTTATAAAATTCTTTATTGGTCTGTACTATCCGTCTTATGCTAGCAAATGGAGTTTTACTACCCCAAGTGCTAACATCAGTTTTATGATAAAGATCAAAAAGCGTTGCCATGCCACCAAGGCTAGCTAACGCTTCTACTACGCACTCTTTTTGGTTCATTTCTCGCTTAGATACTCTTGCAAGCTTTTTACTTCAAGTGCTTTGCCTGTTTGTACCGAGCTTAGCGACTTAGCGGCTGCAAGTGCTGCGCGGATCGTTGTAAAGTAAGGAATTTTAAATCTAAGCACGTTTTGACGGATCTTTTTGCCATCATCCACGCTTGATTTTGTATCGCTTGTATTTATAACAAGTGCGATATCGCCGTTTTTGAGCCTATCTTCGACGTTTGGTCTGCCCTCGCTTATCTTATAGACAAACTCGGCCTCCACACCAGCCTCGCTTAAAATTTTATGTGTACCACCAGTTGCTATGATGCTAAAGCCAAGCGCTATTAGCTCTCTTGCAAAGTCTGGCGCGTAAGATTTATCAGCGTCAGCTAGCGTTAAAAAGACCCTACCCTTGCTTGGTAAAGTGTTGCTAGCAGCGATCTGACTCTTTGCAAATGAGCTTGCAAAGTCGTGGCTAATACCCATGACCTCGCCAGTGCTTTTCATCTCAGGGCCAAGGATGAGATCGGCGCCACTTAGCTTGTTAAATGGCAATACACACTCTTTTACACAAATATGCGAGCTAACGCGTGGTTTTAGGATGTCGCCGTCCTCATAAACAACTTTGTAATCATCATAAAATTTAAGCGCCTCACGTAAATTTCCCTGCCACATGACTCTTGTTGCCACCTTTGCCATAGGCACGCCAGTGGCCTTACTCACAAACGGCACGGTCCTGCTCGCGCGAGGATTTACCTCGATCATATAAAGCTCGTTTTCATAGATGGCAAACTGGATATTCATAAGGCCAATGACGCCTAAATTTAGTGCGATATCTCTGGTTTGCTTCTCTACCTTTTTTATCATTTCTTCGCTTAAACTCATCGGTGGCAGTATGCAAGCCGAGTCGCCAGAGTGAATTCCAGCCTCCTCGATGTGCTCCATTATAGCACCTATATAGACCTCTTTGCCGTCACATATCGCATCTACGTCGAGCTCTTTTGCATCTTGTAAAAATTTATCAAGTAGCACTGGCGAGTGGTTACTAACCTTTACCGCTTCACTCATATACTCTTTTAGCTCGCTCTCGTTGTGTACCCTTCTCATCGCCCTACCGCCAAGGACGTAGCTTGGGCGAACAAGCACTGGATAGCCAATAGTTGCGGCCTTTTGTAAGGCTTCCTCTAAGCTAGTGGCGGTGTCATTTTTAGGCTGAAGAACGCCTATTTTATTTATAAATTCGCTAAACTTCTTTCTATCTTCGGCCACATCGATCACTCTTGCAGTTGTTCCGATGATCTTAGCACCGATCACGCTTAGGCGTTTTGCAAATTTAAGTGGAGTTTGGCCGCCAAAATGCACGATCACCCCGTCTGGCTTTTCGCGCTCGATGACTGCTCTAACATGCTCAAAATCGATCGGCTCAAAATATAAAATATCGCTCGTGTCGTAGTCGGTTGAGACGGTTTCTGGGTTGCAGTTGTACATTATCGTTTTTATGCCAAGGTCTCTTAAAGCGTAGCTTGCATGCACGCAGCAGTAGTCAAACTCTATGCCCTGGCCGATCCTGTTTGGACCGCCACCTATTATCATCACCTTTTTAGCCTCTTTTGCTAGCTCTTTTTTAGGAAATTTAGTGATATTTGTGGTTGAGTAAAGATACGGCGTTAGCGCCTTAAATTCGCCTGCACAAGTATCGACCTCGTTATATTCAAGCTCGATGCCAAGCTTTTGCCTAGCAAAATAGATATCATTTTGGCTAAGCTCAAGATCGTCTTTTTCATTTATAAGCACGGCTATCATCTTGTCTGAAAAGCCCATGCTTTTGGCCTCTCGAAGTAGCTCTTCGTTGTTTAAGATATCCATATCGATCTTATCTTCAAATTTAACTATCTCGTAAATTTGCTCTAAAAACCAAGGATCGATTTTGCTAAACTCATACACCTCAGCCACGCTAAATCCATCTCTAAAGGCTTGTGCTAGATATAAAATTCTTCTCTCATTTGCATTTCTGATGCCATAAATCAAAGCGTTTTTCTCTAGGCTAAGGCTGCTAAATCCGCAAAGATCGCGCTCTAGGCTACAAAGCGCCTTTTGAATACTCTCTTTAAACGTCCTGCCTATCGCCATGACCTCGCCAACTGACTTCATCGCAGTGCCTAGATATGGGTTTGATCCTGGGAATTTCTCAAATGTAAAACGTGGAATTTTTGTCACGATGTAGTCGATCACCGGCTCAAAGCTAGCAGGCGTACCTGTGATGTCGTTTTTAATCTCATCTAGACTAAAACCAACTGCAAGCAGTGTCGCGACTTTTGCGATAGGATAACCAGTAGCCTTACTTGCAAGGGCTGAGCTTCGACTAACACGTGGGTTCATCTCGATAACGATCATGCGGCCACTTTTTGGGTCTATGGCAAACTGCACGTTGCTGCCGCCAGTATCAACGCCGATCTCGCGAAGTATGGCAAAGCTAGCGTCACGCATAGCTTGATACTCTTTATCTGTGAGTGTGAGTGCTGGTGCGACCGTGATACTATCGCCTGTATGCACGCCCATTGGGTCGAAATTTTCGATTGAGCAGACGATGATACAGTTGTCATTTCTATCTCTAATGACCTCCATCTCGTACTCTTTCCAGCCAAGCAAGCTCTCTTCTATCAAAATTTCATGTATCGGGCTTGCGTCAAGGCCAGTATTGGCTAGCTCTTTAAACTCGTCCATATTGTAAGCCACGCCACTTCCTGCGCCACCGAGCGTATAGCTAGCTCTTATGATGAGCGGAAAGCCTATTTCGTTTGCCGCATTTAGCGCATCATCCATATTGTAAGCATATCTACTCTCAGGCAGGTCCATGCCGATCTTTTGCATGGTCGCTTTAAAAATTTGTCTATCTTCGCCTTTTTTTATCGCTTCTGGGTTTGCACCAAGAAATTTGACATCCTTTAAAAGTCCGCTCTCAAAGACCTCCATAGCGGCATTTAGCGCTACTTGTCCGCCCATCGTTGGCAAGATGGCATCAATATTTTCTTTTTCGATAATCTTTAAAATGCTATCTTTTGTGATCGGCTCTATATACGTTGCGTCGGCGAAATTTGGGTCAGTCATGATGGTGGCTGGGTTTGAGTTGATAAGCACTACGCGGTATCCAAGCTCTTTTAGCGTCTTGGCTGCTTGTGTGCCTGAGTAGTCAAATTCGCAGGCTTGACCGATGACGATAGGGCCTGAGCCGATTAGCAAAATGGTATTTATGTCTGTTCTTTTTGGCATCATTTTTCCTTTGTTACAACGTATAGATAGTTTGGTATGTTTAGCTTTGCATAGGGCTCAACTATCACACTTTGATAGGAGCTCTCTTTTAAAATTTTACTCACGCGCCCTACTGGCACCCCACTAAAAAATATCCCGTCAAGCCCGCTCGTAAAGACCTCGTCGCCCTCTTTTGGGCTGAGCCATTGTGGGATAAATTTCACCATTATTTGGCCTTGATTTCCATGTGCGACGCCTGGAATTTTGTCATTTCCTATATAAACTGCAAATATACTTTTTGGGTCATTTTGCAAGTAAGCTAGTGGCTTACCATCTTTTGCAATGACGATACCAGCGCTATTTCCTTGATAGATAAGCCCGTAAATTTTATTTGGGTCATATCCTTCAAACTCACTTATCCAAATTTTATTATAATCCCCAATATGCACGTAGCTAAGCCCTTTTACAAGCTTTACAGCTGGGGCATAGGCAGTTGAGTTTTTATCTTTTAAAATTTGATTTAGCTCGTTCGCAAAAGTAGAAAGAAGCGTGGCTGAGCGCTCTAGCTCTTCATTTTGCGCTCTTAGTTTTTCTATCTCACTAGCCTGCCTAAAATACTCGTTTATATAGTCTTTCACGCTTTTAGCAAAATTGTCGTATGAATTTGTAGCATAGTTACTAAACCCGATAGAAAGATTACTTAAAATTTCTCCCTTGAAAACTGAGGCCGTAGCAAGCAATGCTATAAAAACAAAAAGAACAATCTTACTCTTCATTTGTCAGCTGTTGTAAAAGCCCAATCTCTTCAAGTGCCTTGCCCGTTCCTCTAGCAACCGCGAGAAGTGGCTCATCTGCCACAAAAACTGGAAGTTTAACGATATCAGATAAAAATTTATCAAGTCCCCTAATAAGAGCACCGCCGCCAGTTAGCACGATACCAGTCTCCACGATATCGCCAGCAAGATCAGGTGGCATCATTTCAAGTACAGTTTTAAGCGCATCTGCAATCTCTTTTAGTGGCTCTCTCATCGCCTCTCTCACATCTTCGCTAGTTAGCTCAACTCTACTTAAAAGACCACTTACCTGGTCGCGACCTTTTACCACTACGCTTAGCTCTTTTTCAAGCTGCACGGCAGAACCTACGGCAATCTTTATCTCCTCGCCAGTTCGCTCGCCTATTAGTAGGTTATATTTCTCTTTTATGTAATTAACAATGCTAATATCAATCTTATCGCCAGCTGTGCGGATTGATTTTGAGATGACTAGACCACCAAGCGAGACAACACCTATCTCAGTCGTACCACCACCGATATCAACTACTAGGTTACCTTGTGGCTCACGAACTGGTAAATTTGCGCCAATCGCTGCTGCCATAGGCTCTTCTATCAAAAATACCTCTCTTGCACCAGCACTTAAGGCACTTTCTCTAACGGCCTTTCTTTCAACCTGAGTTAGTCCATAAGGAACCGAGATGATGATTCTTGGGCGTAAAAAGCTTTTTCTTTTATGAGTCTTTTCTATAAAATAGCGTATCATACGCTCAGTCATATCAAAATCCGCAATAACACCATCTCTCATCGGCCTTATCGCCTCAATATCGCCTGGAGTTTTTCCTACCATCTCTTTTGCAGCATGTCCGACTGCTAAAATTTTTTGCTTGCCATATTTTTCACGCCTTACTGCAACAACAGAAGGCTCGTTTATTATTATGCCTTTATCTTTTACCAAAACAAGTGTATTTGCCGTACCTAGATCTATGCCCATATCACTTGAGAAAAAACCTATAACCTGATCTAAAAACATCTATTTCCTTTACGCTATTTTCTTATCGTGCTTTATTAAAATTGGCTTTGCCTTATCTTTTACAGTCTCTTTTGAGATAACAATATCATACTCTTTTAACTCTGGTAGCTCATACATTATGTCTGTCATAAGCTCTTCCATTATACTTCTAAGCCCTCTGGCTCCAGTCTTTCGCTCGATAGCCAGACTTGCTATCTCTTCAAGTGCCTCATCATCAAATTTAAGTGTAGCACCGTCAATCGCACAAAGCTTTTGGTATTGTTTTAATATCGCATTTTTTGGCTCAGTTAAAATTTTTACCATATCTTCTTTTGTTATCTCGTTTAAAGTAGCCACCACGTGAAGTCTGCCAATGAGCTCTGGGATGAGGCCATATCTTACAAGATCGTCTGGCTCAAGTTGGCTTAGTAAATTTTCTTTTTCGTTTTTACCACGTTTTTCTTGGTTAAATCCGAGTACGTTTTTACCAACTCTTCTCTCGATAATATCAAGAAGTCCGTCAAATGCACCACCGCAAACAAATAAAATATTTGTCGTATCTATCTGGATGAAGTCTTGGTTTGGATGTTTTCTGCCACCTTTTGGTGGGATGTTTACGACGCTACCTTCGATGATCTTTAAAAGCGCTTGTTGTACGCCCTCACCTGAGACATCTCTTGTGATACTTCTATTTTCACTCATTCTAGCGATCTTATCGATCTCATCGACAAAGACAATACCTTGCTCCGCCTTTTTAACATCGCCATTTGCAGCTTGTAAAAGCCTAGTAAGGATATTTTCAACGTCCTCACCGACATATCCAGCCTCAGTTAGGCTTGTGGCATCACAAATTGCGATAGGCACATCTAAAAATCTCGCTAAAGTTTGAGCCATCAACGTCTTGCCGCTTCCAGTTGGGCCAACAAGCAAGATGTTTGATTTTGAAATTTCAGTATCGTCTTTGATGTCACTTTGTTTAAAAATTCTCTTATAGTGGTTATATACGCCGACACTAAAGACCTTTTTAGCCCTGTCTTGACCGATCACGTAGTTATCAAGTACCGCTTTTAACTCCTTTGGTGTGAGCTTTTGATACTCTATCGTTTCGCCGTTTTTACTCTCTTCTACGCTAGTATCTCCATGTATCATATCGTATGCAGCAGCGATACAATACTCGCATATATAGGCATTTCCTTCGATATCAGCGAGTAATCTTCTCTCGGCAGACTCTGCCTCTCCACAAAAATTACACTTTCTAGCCATTAATCTCTTCCTTTTGCAAGCGGAATTCCTCTTGTCGTTTCTAATATAAATTTACACATTTTTTTTACGTTTTCATCGCTGGTTTTTGCTATTAGCTCGTTTGCTTGATCTTTTAGGCTAATGCCTTGATTAAACAAAAATTTATAAGCGCGAACTAGCTCCTCAACTTGCTCTTTATCAAATCTGCGTCTAATGCCAACCAAATTTAAGCTTCTTATATAAGCCCTGTTGCCCTCAGCTAGGCAAAATGGCACTACATCTTGGCTAAGCGCGCTTGCACCTGCGATCATGCAGCTTTCCCCTACTCTAACAAACTGATGAATAGGCGTAAGACCGCCCACAACAGCATAATCACCAAGCTCGACGTGGCCTGCTAGAGTTGCGTTATTTGCCAAAATGACGTTGTTGCCTATTATGCAGTCGTGTGCGATGTGAGAGTAGGCCATGATAAAGGCATTATCACCGATCCTTGTTATACCATCGCCTTTGTGCGTGCCTGAGTTTATTGTGCAAAACTCACGTATAGTTGCGTGCTCACCGATAATGACACCGGTATCGACCTCATCTTTATAACTGATATCTTGTGGGATATCGCCCACGATCGCGTAGCTAAATACACGAGAGTTGTCGCCGATCTTAGTCTTGCCAAGCACCCTTGCGCCTTGCTTTATCGTGACGTTATTACCAAGGACTGCATCTTTGCTAACAAATGCGTAAGCCTCGATGTTTGCGTCATCTCCGATTATCGCTCCATCTTCTATTACAGCTGTTTTGTGGATGTTTTTCATTGTTTCTCTTTTTCTTAAGCAAAAGCCTATTTATCGACTATCATCGCTTTTAGTTCAGCCTCGGCGCATAGCACATCATCAACATATGCTTTGCCCTCGAGCACCCAGATATTTCCTTTGTGTTTTAGCACATTTAGTCTATACTCTAGCCTATCTCCAGGACGGACTGGATGGCGAAATTTTGCTCCGTCTATGCTCATAAAATAGACTACTTTATTCTCGATACCAGCTTGATGCTCATCACTCATGCTCTTAAAAGCTAGCACGCCGCCAGCTTGTGCCATGCCTTCGATTATCATAACGCCAGGATATATCGGATGGCCCGGGAAGTGTCCCTGAAATATCGGCTCGCCAATGGTTACATTTTTATAAGCCACGATATTCTTAGCTGGCTCTAGCTTAACAACTCTATCTATAAGTAAAAATGGAAATCTATGTGGGAGAATTTTTTGAATTTCTACGACGTCTATCACGTTTTAGCCTTAGTAATGTAAATTTGTGGCGATTGTAACAAATTTATACTAAGAAAAAAATTATTAGCCTCTTTTAAAAATCTCTGAAATTTAGCTTTGATTAATTTAAATTTAGTGCTCTAAAACCAAAATTTCTTCGCTGTCGTTGTAAAAAAGAGCCTTTGCGTAAATTTCGTAGCTGCCCTTTTTGACCTCGTCTAAGATGATGATAGGATTTTGCGAAAACTCCCCGCTTATATCACGGCGAAATTTCATCTCAGCGCCAAGCTTAAGTGGCATTTTGCAAAGCTCATCAACGCTTTTAAATTTGCTATTTGTAAATTTATTAAAGCGCTCTATGCTCATAAATATCGCGCCCTCTTTTAGCTCATCGTCCATTTCGCAGTCACGCTCCACATTAAGCTTTAAATTCTCTCTTTTAAAGCCAGAGTAGAGCAGAAAGTAGCTTGGCACCACAACTCCATTAAATTTAACACTAGCGCGCAAAAGTCTGTAGTTTAAAAATCGCCTCCTAAAAAGGTGAAATTTCTCCCCCTTTGCCTCGCACTCGCGCACCTTTTTGTAAAGCTCAAGTCTTGCCTCTATGCTACCATAAAGAGCCCTTGCGTGAACCTCACTCATCAGCTCACTTTGAGGCAAATTTTGCGAGTCTCGCTGTTTTTTTAGCGCAAAGACGCAGCCGCAGTAGTTTTGGTGGTAGAGCTTGTCTTTTTTAGCGAGGATAAACTGCTCGCTTGTTCCACCATTTTTTCTATAATCAACTGCAACAGCCTCCAAATTTGAGCCAGCCACCGCCTCATCAAGCGCCTTTTTAAGCTGAGAAAAGTCCTTTTTTGGACTCATCAAGAGTGTCGTTGTGATCTTACTAAGACCTAGTTTGAGCGCTTTTTTGGCAGAGTCTGCCATACGAAAATCAAAGCAGTATTCGCACCTTTTGCCCTTTTCTGGCTCATCTTCAAGTCCTTTTGTGCCACCAAGCCACGCTTCATAATCGTATTCACCACATAAAAGCTTGATGCCTAGCTTCTCGCAGCTTCGCTTCACGTCCTCAAAACGCAGTAGAAATTCGCTATATGGATGTATGTTTGGATCATAAAAATAGCCTACTATTCGCTCGTTTGGGAAGTCTTTTCGTAGGCGCTGTAAAAAGTAGTGGCTATCGACCGAGCAGCAGATATGAACTAGCAAATTTGACCTTTTTTGCTTGCATTATATCAAAGTTTGCCCTCATAAAATTTAGCCGCGTCAAGGTATTTTTTAAGGACATTTTGGCTTGCAAGATCATCAAATTTACCAAAAGCCACTTGCTTGCCAGATTCTATGATTAGCACCTTTTGCGCTATCTTCATCGCACTTAAAATATCGTGTGTGATAAAGATGATACTAATATTTTCATCCAAGTTTAAAAGCAAATTTATGATCTTTTGCTTCGTTTCATTGTCAAGTCCGCTTGTTATCTCGTCGCAGATTAAGATCTTTGGTTTTGAAAGAAGCGCTAGCAATATCCCAACCCTCGTCGCCTCACCGCCACTTAGCTGAGATGGGTATTTTTCTAAAATTTCATCTTTTAAATTTAGATTTGCTAGAAGCTCTTTAAGCTCATTTTTGCTAAAGCTAAGCTTAAGATACGACCTCACGTGAGCGATGGCTGTTTTTACTTTTAGCGCTGGATTTAGGGCTTGTTTTTGGTTTTGCAAGATATATCTGATATCTTTTTTGAGCTCATTTTTGTCCGTGATCTCTTCACTGTTTATATAAATTTTACCCCCACTTTTTGGCTCGCTAAATGATATGAGCTTTGCAAGCGTGCTTTTACCACTGCCACTTTGACCCAAAATGGCTAAATTTTCGCCATCATCAAGCTCGAAATTTATCTCATCTAAAAGGTGCAAAATTTCAGCCTTAGCGTTAAAATGCTCCTTAAAACTTAAACTTTTTGAGACGTTTTTGAGCCTTATTTTCACGCATTTTCCTTTAAATTTAGCCGCCCATCTCTCATCTGCCAAATCTCATCACTAAGATAGTTCGTCAGCGCCTCATCGTGCGAGATAAATATGACGCTCATCTTGTCCTTTAGGCTCTCTAAGATGCCCGCCACGTGGCTACCGCTAATGCTATCAAGCCCACTTGTTATCTCATCGCAGATTAAAATTTTTGGTTTTAAACAAAGCGCAAGAGCGATCTGTACGCGGCTAGCCTCACCGCCACTTAGTTCATATGAGTATTTGTGCCAGATGAGATTTGCGTTATTTAGACCAAACTCCTTAAAGTAGCTAAATGCAAGCTCTTTATTCGCCTTATTATCGCCATTTAGATAAGCGTTAAAGTGATCGCCCACGTTTAAGAGTGGATGAAGGCTTGCAACTGAGTTTTGAAAAACAAGCGCGGCGACCTTTTTTCGGTGCTCTTTTAGCTCATTTTGGCTAAGTTTTAAGATATCTTTTTTATAAATGCTAAATTTATCCGCCCTCACCCTAAATTCATCATCAAAAAGCCTTATTAGGCTCTTTGCAAAGAGCGATTTGCCGCTGCCACTTGCACCAGTGATACCTATAAATTTACCCTCACTCATACCAAAATCAAGCTCTCGCAAAAGCTTTTTGTCCTTATAAAAAACGTTTAAATTTTTAATCTCTATCATATTTTTATATTGCCATTTTTTGAATTTGAGGTGATGATCGATGTTGCTAGGATAAGCAAAAAGAGCGTCACGCCAGGGAAAAGCACCATCCACCAAGAGCCCAAAAAAAGTGCCTCTTTGCTCTCATTTAGCATGATGCCAAGGCTTATCTTGTTTGCGTCGCTACCCACGCCAAAAAAGCCAAGTGTGGCCTCCATGACAACCGCGTTTATAGCGTTTATGCCAAAGATGCTAACTATTAGATGCTTTAAATTTGGCAAAATTTCAAAGCAGATCAGGCTAAATTTGCTAGCGCCATTTATAACAGCTTGCTCGGCGTAGTCGCACTTTTTATTAAGTCTTAAATTTTGCATAAAGACCTTTGCGCCCTGCATAAAGGAGCAAATGGCGATGATAAAAGATGTTATCAAAAGATCTCCACTACTAAATGAGCTAAAAAGCATGATAAAAACGATGTTTGGTATGCTTAAAAAGGCATCAAGCCCCTTATCAAAAAGGCTCTCGCAAACCCTGCTCTTGCTCGTGCCAAAATATGCGTAGATGAGCGAAAAAAGCGTCGTTAAAAAGCCAGCTAGCAGCAAAACAAGAAGCGAGTTTTTAAGCGCGTAGGCAACTCTTATGAGATTGTCCCTGCCTAGTATGTCCGTGCCAAAGATGTGTTCGCCGTTTGGAGCTAAATTTACCGCCATAAAGTCAGTGAAATTTGGCTCAAATTTAGAAAAAAATGGCGTCACAAAGGCAAATGTGACAAGAGCTAAAAATACAAAACAGGCTAGGAAAAATATGACTTTTCTCATAAATTTCTCTTATCTGCCAAGATAGCGAAAATTTTAGCTAGCAAATTTGCCAAAACGACAAAAACAGCTGTTAGCAAAATGGTCGAAAGTGCGACTGGATAGTCTTTGGCGATCACCGCATCAAGGCTAAGCTTACCAATGCCTGGAAATGAAAAAATACTCTCAATGACGTATGAGCCAGCAAAAACGCCAGCCACAAGGGTGGCAAAATAATAGACTATATCGGTGCTTGCATGCTTTATAGCAAAGAGATAAATTTTGCCGCGTCCCAAACCTCTAGCGTGAGCCGTTTGGATGAAGTCGGCGTTTAGGCTTTGATTTAACGTGTCTCTTACAAATTTCACGTTTGCGCCAAGGTGTGGCAAGATGATGGCAAGCGTTGGCAAGATGATAAATTTCATCCCAACTCCGCTAGATCCTAGCTCGTTTGCCCCAGAGCTTGGTAGCACGTTTAGATAGACGCTAAAGATCGCTATTAGCACAAGTGCGATGTAAAAATGCGGCAATGAAGCTAGTAAAAACGAGCTAAAATTTATAAAGATATCGGCAAATTTATTCTTATAAATGGCGCTTAAAAGCCCCAAGAGAAAGGACAAAAGAGCTATCAGAAAAAACGAGTTTACAAATAAAATGAGCGAGTTTAAAAGCCGCTCTTTAATTAGCAGCGACACGCTTGCCCCACTTACAAAACTAGTGCCAAAGTCGCCCGTAACAAAGTGAGCCAGCCACCTAAAATACTGCACGAAAAAGCCATCTTTTAGCCCCAAATTTTCTAAAATTTGCTCTTTTACAGCCACGCTCACCGCCTCACTTCGCAAAAACATCGCATCAGTGACGTTTCCTGGCAAAAAATATATGAGCAAAAATAGAAAAAATGAGATAAAAAACAGCAACCCAAGGCTTGAGATCGCTGTTTTTAAAATAGCTCTAAACAAAGTTTTTATCCACTATTTTACTTGCCACTCTCTTATGTTCCATAAAAATCCAGCCCCATGGTGGCCTAAAATTTGCGTCTTTATGCCTGAAATTTTGTTGTTAAAAACGAGCGGGTAGTCAAGATAGGCTATAAAAATGTAAGGTGGATTTTCAAAAAGCGCTTTTAGAAATTCTTTGTAGTATTTTTTCCTAAGCTCCAAGTCCTTTGTATATCTTGCGTTTTTCAAGGCAAGATCGACGTTTGCGTCCTTGTAGTGGCTAAAATTCCAGCCATTTTCATTGACATCGATGTCGGCAAATCCGCCAAAAATTCTATATGTGTGAAAGTCTGGATCAAATGGGCTTCCCCAGCCGATCACGAAGCTATCAACCTTGCTTATGCTAAAGGCCGTTCTTGGCTTTGCGTAGGCTTTGGCTCTTACGCCAAATTTCTCAAACTCGCTGCTTAAAATTTTGGCTAGATTGACCCTTAAGATATCGTTATTAAAGGCGTAGATGTCAAAGCCAAGCTCCTTGCCGTCCTTTTCAAAAAAGCCAGCCTTGTTTTTCTTAAAGCCGCTCTTTTCAAGTAGCTCTTTGGCCTTTTGCGGATCGTAGCTAAATTTAAACTCACCGTCATTTGCAAAGCTTTTTTCTATCGGATTATTCGCTACGCTTGCATATCCGTGAAATAAATTTTTAACTATCTCATCTTTATTTACCGCGTAGTTTAGGGCGATTCTTACATTTTTATCTTGAAAAAGAGGATCATTAAAGTTAAACATCAAAGCTCTATAGTCCGCACTTTTAAACTTAAGTAGGCTAAGCTTTTTATCATCTTTTATGAAATTTACACCAGTTGGAGAAATAAGCGCAACGTCGATCTCACCACTTTTAAGCCCAACGAGCCTTAAATTTTCATCACCAACAATTTTAAAAAATACCCTTTTTATCTTTGGCTCGCCATTGTAAAATTTCTCATTTGCCGCAAATTCCAAGCTCTCATCTTTTTTCCATTTTACTAGCTTGTATGCGCCAGTTCCTACTGGAGCCTCGTTAAATTTATCGGTTGAGATATCTTTGCCTTTTAAAATGTGCTCAGGCAAAACGCCAAAGCTAAGCGCGTCAAGAAATGGCGGAAACGGCTCATTAAGCGTAATCTTTACTTTATAATCCCCTAAAATTTCAACGCTTTTTACGACTTCATAATTTGAGATAGCAGGCGCATTTAGCTTCTTATCTTGAGCTGCTTCAATGGTAAATTTAACGTCCTTTGCGCTAAATTTCACTCCGTCATGCCAAAAGGCATCATCTCTTAGCTCAAAAACATACTCCAACTCATCGTTGCTTACTTGCCAAGACTTTGCAAGCTCAGGCACGACGTGGCTATTTTCATCGTGGCTCGTAAGCCCCGAAAAAACGAGTGAAAGCGTAGGATCGTGATCCTCGTCGTAAAGTGGATTTATACGAGGTGTTTGCTCCTCGATAGCGACCACGACTTTACTCTCATTTGCGTAAAGATAGGTGCTAAACAACAAGAAAAATACGAATAAAAATTTCTTCACCACTGCATCCTTTGTTTAAAAAGTATTTGTGAAATGGTAATACGAATTTTATAAAAGTATTATTAACTAAAATGTAAATTGAAACGTCTAAAAATTTAGAAATTTCTAACTAGAATTTAACCTTATTTAAAGTAAAATCAAAGTTTATTTTAGATCACTTCAAGGTAAAAATTTAAATGAATAAAAATAAAAAAATAGCCCTAATTTCAGGCATAAGTTTAGTTTCACTTTTACTTATTTACACGCTTCTTGGCTTTTTTGGTGTACCTTATGCTATCAAAAATGTTGCTCCAAAGTATCTAAAAGACTACAATGCAACACTTTTTGTGAAAGAGGCTAAATTTAATCCATTTACTTTTGAGCTAAACGCTACAAATGCCGAGCTAAACACCACTTCACCACTTTTTAGCACAAAGCAAGTCGATGTCAAGCTAAAGCCATTTTCTATCTTCAAAAAGCTCATAGAAATTGATATTTTTAGGCTTGATGAGCCAAGCGTAAAGATCGCAAGAACTAAGGATGCGATATTTAACTTTAACAACTTCATAGGTGAAGATAATGCAAGCAATGAGGACAACAGTACAAGCTCGATAAATTTCGCCCTAAATAGTGCCAAGATCATCAAAGGCTCATTTTCGTATAGCGACCAAAATCTTACAAAGCCATTTAATGTAAGTTTTGATGATATAAACTACGAGTTAAACTCGCTAAATACAAAAAAGAATAGTGCTGGCAATCATATCTTTGACTCAAACTCAAGCCTTGCAAACAAGATCGATTTAAAAGGCGATATCAGACTAAATCCACTAAACATAAATGGTAGTGTAGTCATTAAGGACTTTAGCATCAAGCCAGTTGCGATAAGTTTCATCGATAACGATACACTAAACCTTAAAAATGCAGTTATAAATTTAGGCATCAAGTACGATATAAACTCCGATGAAAACGCTACAAAGATAAATTTAAAGGATAGTTTTTTAAATATAAAATCACTAAATTTAAACGAGGGCGAAAACGAGATAAGCCTTGGCGAGCTTGATCTACCAAAATTTGATCTAGATAGCAAAATAGCTCAAAAAACAGACGCTGCCATAAATTTAAGCGCTATAAATTTAAACGATATCGCCTTTAAAAGTGCGGTATCAGCGAACTTAAAAGCGCTAAATTTAAAAGACATCTCACTTCTTGCAAATTTAAATGAAAAGAGCGAACTAGATGCTAAAGCGGAGCTAAAAAATATAAGCGCAAGCATCCTAAAAGTAGATGAGGCTAGTAAAATTTTAGCTACACTAAAAGATCTCAATGCTTCAAATTTAAAGGCGAGCTTACTAAATGAAAAAATCACTTTAAACCTTGAAAAAACCGCGCTTAGTGGCATAAATGCACCACTTAGCAAGGATGCGACCACAAACGTAACAAACATACAAATTTTAGGCACAAGTTTTACACAAGATAGCAACAAAAGCGAGGCTAGTGTTAATGAGCTCAATGTAAATGGCATAAACTTAAAAGCTAAAAACAAAGAAATTTTAAACGTAACGGAAGTCATTGCCAAGAGCATAGGCTTTGATATTTTAAAAATGGCTCTAAATACTGCTAGCATCGATGTAAATAAGCCCAAATTTACTTCTGAACTAAGCAACAACGGTCTAAACGCTATAAACGAATTAGGACTTGGAGAAGAAAAACCAACAAAAACAGCTAAAAAACCTGCCAAAAATGAGAAAAAAGCTGAAAGTAAAGCTGCTTCAAAAAGCAAAAATAGCGAGTTTAAATTTGATATAAAAAATATCAATGTAAATAACGCCAATATCGCTTTGACACACCTTTTTGAGGGCGAGAAGATCGCTCATAAATTTGATAATCTATTTATAAAAGTTGCAAATTTAAGTAGTGATTTTAGTAGGCCATTTGACACAAAAGTGGATATGAAAAGCTCACAAAAGCTAAACCTCAATGTAGACTCAAAGATCAAGATCGAGCCACTTGACGTAAATGCAAAAATCAAACTAAATGATACAAATTTGCCAAAATATTTTGCCTACGCAAAGCCATTTTTAGAGGCAGATCTTTCAAGTGGAGAGATGAGTGCAAACGCCGAGCTTCACTATGCAAAAGATATAAAAGCGGATGCAAAGCTTAGCGTAAAAGATATTAGATTAGATGATAAAAATAAAGAAAAGCTAATCGCATTTAAAAGTTTAGAAGTGGATAAAATTTCACTTTTTAAAGATAATCTTGAAATTACTGGAGTTGCTCTAAATTCGCCATTTATCAAGGCTCATCTAAGCAAAGAGCGCGAATTTAATATAAGCAAAATCCTAAAAGAAGATAAGAGCAAATCCCAAAGTGAGCAAAAAACTGAGAGCAAAAAGGTGGCTAGTAAAAAAGATGACGAGCTAAATTTTAGTATCAAAAATTTCTCACTTAACAACGGCGAAGTTGATTTCTCAGACGCATCTTTATTTATGCCATTTGCCACAAGGATATCAAAACTAAACGGCAAGCTCACTGACATCGACAAAAAGCGTCCAAGCTCTGGGGAATTTCAAGGCGTAGTCGGCAAAAATGGCTTCTCTAAGATTACAGCAAAATTATTTCCATTTGAGATAAAGCAAAATACAGAGATTAAGCTTGACTTTAAGGACATTGACCTAATCAATGTAACACCTTACAGTGGGCAATTCGTAGGCTATAAGATAGAAAAAGGAAAACTAAATTTAAATCTAAAATATAGTATCATCGACTCTAAGCTAGATGGCTCAAATCTTATAAATTTTGACTCTCTCACGCTTGGTGAAAAAGTTGACTCAAAAGATGCTGTAAATTTACCGCTATCCCTTGCCATATCGATACTAAGCGATGAAAATAACCAAATAAACATTGATCTTCCGGTCGAGGGAAATTTAAATGATCCTGACTTTAAATATGGCGGCGTAGTCTGGGCCGCAGTAAAAAAACTCTTTGCCGATATCACGCTAGCACCTTTTAGATTTTTAGGAAATGCTTTGGGACTTGGCGGAAAAGATCTAAGCTCCATTGACTTTCTTGCTGGAAGTAGCGAGCTAATAAGCTCAGAAGCGCCAAAAATAGCTGATTTTATAAAATTAACTACTGCAAAGCCTATGATGAAACTTAGCATCACGCCTACTTACTCCGAAATAGATGTGCTCCACTTTAAAGAAAAAAAGCTTGATCAAAAGATAAATCAAATAATCGCCTCAAGTGGCAAAGATTATATTACCGTACTAAATTCTCTCGTTCCAAACGCTAAAGACAAAAGCGATAAGGCCTTAAGAGAAGAGGCAATAAAAACCATCGAAGTGAATAAGGAAAAGCTAATTGAGCTAGCAAATGAGCGTGCAAATGCAGTAAAAGAAGCACTCATAAAAGCTGGGCTTGAGGCTGGCCGCATAAATATAAACGATGCAACAAGCTCAGAGCCTAAGCAAAATACCTACACAAGCGTGCTTATGGGAGTGGCGAACTAAATTTCATTTATCTCGCTACTTCTTGCGTTGTAAACAAACCAGCTAAGAAGCATAAGCATCATGAATGCGCCAAAAACTAGGCTTGCGTAAAAATATAAGCTAAAGCCTTCGCCTAGTAAATTTGCATTGTGAAGAGCGATCATAACGCCAGCAAGTGAAATTAAATATCCAATTAGCTTGATGATAAAAATTTTTGGATTTAAAAAGATCAGTAAAAGCCCACAAAGCATGACACCAAGGGCTATTTGTAAATTTAAAATATCAGTTTGAGCACTTGAGCCAAATGTCAAAAAACCAAGCAAAAATATGACTAAACCCATCAAAACAGCATAAACTGCCCTGCTTCGTCCAAAGCCGTACATAAAGCAAACAAAGCCTTTGTTATGTTTGTTGTAGTCCATTTTTCGCTCCTATGTAACAAGTTTTTGTATTTTAATGCCAAATTCTTAAATAAAGGCTTTAATCTGAAATTTCACTCATTTTGGCTAATATTTTGTATCTTAAAAAAGGAGCAAAAATGCCTTATGTTAATATCAAAATAGCAGGCCCAGAGCCGACAAAAGAGCAAAAAGATCAAGTTTTTAAAGAGGTGACTGAGACGCTTGTAAGAGTGCTTGGCAAGAAAAAAGAGGCGGTGATGATTTTCATAGAAACTCACGACGCTAGCAACATCGGCGTAGGTGGCGAGAGCGTAGAAGATAAGAGAAAGGGGATAAAATGAGCGAATTTAGCAAAGCAGATATTGAACGAAAAATAACACTTGAGGTTGGCGACAAAGCGCCAGAGTTTGAAGCGCTAAATCAAGACGGTGTAAAGGTCGCACTAAAGGACTTTATAGGCAAAAACGTGGTGCTTTACTTCTACCCAAAGGACAACACTCCAGGCTGCACGACTGAAGCTTGCGAATTTAGCGCAAACTACGATCAGTTTATCAAAAATGACACAGTTATAATCGGCGTTAGCCCAGATAGTGTGAAGTCTCACGTTGGCTTTATCGCAAAGCAAAATTTAAAGCACATTCTATTAAGCGATGAGGATAAAGAAATTTCAAAGCTTTATGGCGTTTGGCAAGTTAAGAAAAACTACGGCAAAGAGTATCTTGGTATCGCAAGAAGCACATTTGTGATCGGCAAAGACGGCAAGATAGTTAAAATTTATAAAAGCGTAAAAGCCAAAGATCATGCCGCAAAAGTGCTAGCCGATCTTGTAAAATAAGGAGCAAAGATGAAGCTTATAAAAATGCTAATTTTAAATGCGTTTTTTGCACTAAATTTATCAGCACTGACTGAAGGCGTGGAGTATCAAACTCTAGTAAAACCGCTTAATGTGCCTAAAAACTCGGTCGTTAAGGTTTTTAGCTACGACTGCACACACTGCTATAAGTTTGATCGCTCGATCACAAAAAAGCTAATGACAAAGCTTGATGGAGTTAAATTTATACCATATCACCTAAGCACTAAAGGCAAGCTTGGTGAGAGTGCGAGTAAGATTTTTGCCGCTCTTATCTCGATAGATGAAGCAAATGGCACAGATCTGCTAAGTGATGAGTCTAAATTTAAGCAAGCTAAATTTGCTATCTATAAAGCTAGACACGATAAAAACGATGATTTTAGCAATGGCAAAGACAAAGAGAAGTTTTTAAATTTAGCCCTCGAAGCAGCTCACGTGAGCAAAGCCGACTACGAAAAAGCACTAAATAGTGACAGAGCAAAAGAGCTTTTAGATACGTGGTTCGCCTCTTATGATGTCGCTAGCATTAGCGGTGTGCCAGCTTTTGTAGTAAGCGGGAAATATCTAATAAACTTAAGTGCGGCTTCATCAATAGATGAGATGGCAAAGATCATACAAGAGCTTTTAGATAAGTAGTTTTGGCGGGTAATATCTGCAAATTTTGGACTTAGAAATGTAAATTTAAAGCAATTTTAGATAAACTCGGATCAAATTTCTAAAAAAGAAAGGTTTAATTATGAATGCTTCAGAATTCATCTGGATGGATGGAAAGTTAGTTAAATGGGACGATGCAAAAGTACACGTTCTAACTCACTCTTTGCACTATGGCAATGCCGTATTTGAGGGCACAAGAGCTTATAAAACCAAAAAAGGTCTAGCTATTTTTAGACTCAAAGACCACACAAAAAGACTTTTAAGATCAGCAAAAATGACCGTTTTAAATGTGCCTTACAGTGAAGAAGAGCTTGAAAAAGCGCAGATCGAACTACTTCGCGCAAATAAATATAACAGCAATGTCTACATCCGCCCACTTATATTTTTAGGATACGGCGTAATGGGCGTAGCTCACACAAAAGCACCAGTGCAAACTGCTATCGCTTCATGGGAGTGGGGTGCTTATCTTGGCGATGAAGGCCTAGAAAAAGGCATTAGAGTTAAAATTTCAAGCTTTGCCAAACTCGCACCTGCTGCTCAAATGAACAGAGCAAAAGCTAGCTCAAACTACCTAAGCTCACAAATGGCAAACTACGAGGCAAAAGAGGCTGGATACGACGAGGCGCTACTTCTTGATAGTGAAGGCTTTGTGGCTGAGGGTCCAGGCGAGTGCTTCTTTATCGTTGAAAATGGCGTTTTAATCACTCCGCCAAACGACAACAGCCTACTTAGCATCACTCAAGATACAGTCATAAGACTTGCTCACGATCTTGACATCGAAGTAAGAAGAGAGCGCATCACAAGAGATCAGGCTTACACAGCTGACGAGGCGTTTTTCACAGGCACAGCAGCTGAAGTAACACCGATAAATAGCATAGATAACCGCATCATTGGTAACGGCGCTAGAGGCGAAGTGACAAAGAGACTACAAAAAGCTTATTTTGACGTAGTTTATGGTCTAAACAAAAAGTATGAATCATTTTTAACATATATTTAAAAATTTAAAGGAACGAAATGCCCGCTGATTTAAACGATTATTTCAATAAAAAAAAGCCAGGTAATGACAACAGAGGCTCTAGTCAAAATAGCGACAAAGAGCCACCTTTCAAAAAGGACTTTAAAATGCCAAATTTACCAAGTGGTTTTGGTAAATTTGGAGCACTTGCCTACATTTTAATTGCAATTATTGCTATTTTTGCTATCACTCAGCCATTTAAAGTGATACACTCAGGCGAAGTTGGCATTAAGTCTACAGCAGGTAAATACGAGCCAAATCCTTTACAACCAGGCTTTCACTTCTTTTTACCTTTTATCCAAGACATCATCATAGTGGATACCAGAGTTAGGATCATAAACTATACTTCTGGTGAGGATATGGGCGAATCAATGCAAAAATCATATCAAGGCGTTGGCGCTGGAATTTTACGTAAAAATTCTATTTCAGTACTTGATGCTAGAAATTTACCAGTTAGCATTGATATTACTGTGCAATACCGTTTAAATCCAGAAAATGCCCCTCAAACTATTGCCTCTTGGGGTCTTAGCTGGGAGAGCAAGATAGTTGATCCTGTCGTTCGTGACGTGGTTCGCAGTATCGCTGGTAAATATACAGCAGAAGAGCTTCCAACAAAAAGAAACGATCTAGCAAGACAAATAGATGATGGCATAAGAAAAGACATCGACTCTCAGCCAAATAAGCCAGTTGAGCTTTTAACAGTGCAACTTCGTGAGATCATCTTGCCTTCAAAGGTAAAAGAGCAAATAGAACGTGTTCAGATCGCAAAACAAGAAGCTGAAAGAACAAAATACGAAGTAGAAAGAGCAAATCAAGAAGCCTTAAAACAAGCCGCACTTGCCGAAGGTACCGCTAAAGCTGCTATTATTGAAGCAAAAGGTAAGGCTGATGCCATTAAAATCGAAGCTGACGCGACTGCTTATGCAAACAAAGAGGTTGCAAAAAGCGTAGATCAAAATCTACTAAATTTAAAGCAGATAGAGACGCAAAACAAATTTAATGAAGCTCTAAAAGAAAACAAAGATGCTAAAATTTTCTTAACACCTGGCGGAGCTGTGCCAAACATCTGGCTAGACACAAAAGATAAAACCAAAGCTAGCTCGGCAAGCGAAAGGTAAAAAATGAACAGCGTAACAAAAAGCATAGACTGGCAAAAAGTTGGTGGATTGCTTCCAGTAGTGGTTTGTGATTATGCCACAAATGAAGTTTTAATGCTTGCTTACATGAACGAAGAAGCACTAAATTTAAGTCTATCTAGCCGTTACGCTCACTATTTTTCACGCACCAAAAATAGAATTTGGAAAAAAGGCGAAGAGAGCAGAAATACACAGGAGATAAAAGCTGCATTTTTAGACTGTGATAACGATACTTTGCTTTTAAAAGTGATTCAAAACGGAGATGCAGCTTGTCACACTGGGGCAAGGTCGTGTTTTTTTAATGAGATAAATTTACAAGACAGTAAAATTTCAGATGCAAAAATCGAAGTTAAGAAACCAAATTATGGCATCCTTGACGAGCTTTATCACGTGATAGAAGATAGGAAGCTAAATGCAAACCCTGAGATTTCTTATGTGGCAAGCCTTTTTAAAAAAGGCGAAAATCAAATTTTAAAGAAAGTTGGCGAAGAGGCTGGCGAATTTATAATGGCTGCAAAGGATCTTGGCTTTGCTAAAGCATTGGGCTCAGATGAATTAAAAGCAAAAAATGATCTGATTTACGAAGCAGCCGATCTTTGCTTTCATGCGCTTGTGGCACTTTCAGCCCATAATATCCATCCAGATGCTGTAAAAAACGAACTTGCAAGACGTTTTGGTATGAGTGGCGTCGAAGAGAAAAGATCGCGAGATGTTAAATAGCATCAAGCACGACTTACTTTTTGTATTACAAAATGCAAAGCTCATCGACTTTCTAACCTATGGCTGGATATTTTTAGCTTTTATATTGATCATACTTGTGGGAATTTTTATTGCCATAAAATCATGGTGGCAAATGGGATTTTTGTTTATACTAGCTGGATTTTTCGGTTTTTTTGTCGCCAACTACTACGCTAGCAAATACATAAATGAAAATTTAAGACCAGTTAGCATAAGTCAAATAACTACCAAACAGCTTCAATATGTTGATGCATTGATGGTTGATTTTAACATCACAAATAATTCAAATAGTACTCTAAATATCTGCAAAATTGAACTTGCTTTTTATCTTAGCTCAAAACAAAGTACAAAAAATTTTTTAAATTCACTTAATCCATTTGCCAAAAAAAGAATCATTTTAAACAAGGAATTTTTGCCAAAGCAAAGCATAGAGGTTAAAGAATTTGTCAATGATTTTGCATTTATAGACTACAATATTTCTAAAAAAGTGGAGTGTTTTTGATGAGTTCTACGTATTTTACCATTGTTCATATCATCGTACTTTTTGCGATCGCACTACTTTCTATTTTATTTCTTGTGTTGTCGCTTAGAGCTGAGCGAAAGCTATTTTTATCACTATTTTTTACAAATATTCTAGTCTCAACCACTCTTGCAGTATTTTTAATGCTGGTACTTGATAAATATACAAAAAAAGGTATGCTAGAAAATGTAAAAAGTGAGCGAATTTTACGAAATGAAAGTATTGTCTTTAAGGGACAAGTGAGAAATATCGGTAAATTTACAATAAGCAACTGCACGCTGACAATAAAACTAATCAACCAACCGCTAAACAAAAATGACCTTGGCGGGGAAGCGCTTTTTAAGCCAAGCGGACTCTCATTTTTTTCATGGGTTCTTGGCACAGATAAAGACGAAAGACCAAATACAGTTGAATACAAATTTGATGTAGTCAAAAATTTACCAAAACAAAAAAGTATGCCTTTTACTGTGTATATGCCTTATCCACCTTACTTTAAAAATGGCATGAATATCACTAAGTTAAATTGCTACTAAAGTCTCTAAATATGATTGCTGTCAATATAATTAGAAATTTTTACTGCCAAATCCTAAAATGTGCAAAGCATATCAAGCAATCTACCTAGCTTTTGCATATCTTTCAAAAAAAGATCATTTGGCTTTTGCGTAAAATCCTTGGCTTCATCAAGCATCTTTGGATCAGTGATGTTGTAATCAAACTCTTTTTTTAGTATCTTTGCGCCTTTTTTATAAAAGAAATTTGCTTCAATAAAGCTTGCAAAAAAGCTATCATCTCTTAAATAATAGTTAGTAGCTGCCTTCACAAAGATAGGTTTTTGTGCCAAAAATTCGCTACAAACACCGTTTTTAGAGCTAAATTTGACACTTTCAAGCACATCTACCCTAATCTCGTAAAATCTGATCTCATTAGCTTTTTTAAGAGCCAAAACATCACTTGCTTTATTTAAATTTATAGAAATATTGTCCGCCTCAAGCACATTTATAAAACCTTTTGCAAGAGAGTAAGCTTTAGATGTTTTGTTTTGATTTATAAAATTTACCATGCCAAAGACCGGTATATTGGCACTTTGTTCATCAAAGCTAGGTGCACTTTTTATGAGTAGTTGCTCCTTTGCACCATTTAGCTCAAAGTAGCTCACAAGAAGAGAGGGGTCATCTTTTTTGCTTGGCGTCTTTTGTGAGCAACCTACCAAAAATATGGCTAAAAGAATCAAAGTTGCCAAATTTTTCATTTTATAAAGTAGTCACCATCAAAGCTTACAAGCGAATATTTTCGCTCATTGCCGATACTTTCTTTAAGTTCGTCTATACTTAAAAATTCTAAGCTATCTGCACCGATGTATTCTCTTACTTCCTCTGCATTTTTTTTAGAGCTTATTAACTCTTCAAAGCTTGGCGTATCGATACCGTATCGCTCAGGGTATTTAAGCTCAGGGCATGCGACTCTAAAATGAATCTCTTTAGCGCCCGCATGTCTTAAAAGATCAACCACCTTTTTTGAAGTAGTACCACGAACGATACTATCATCTATAACAACGATACTTTTACCTTTTAGAACCGATGACATCGGATTAAGTTTTAGCTTAACTTTTAAATTTCTCATCTCTTGGCTTGGCTCGATGAAGGTTCTACCAACATAGTGGTTCCTAGTGATAGCTAGCTCAAATGGGATTTTGCTCTCATTTGCATATCCAAGTGCTGCTGGTACTCCACTATCTGGTACAGGTACGACGAAATCTGCTTTAATTTTGCTCTTCTTAGCTAGTACTTCACCCATTTTTTTTCTAACTTCATAGACACTTTTACCTTCTATCACGCTATCTGGGCGTGCGAAATAGATATATTCAAATGCACAAATTCTAGGATCTGGCTCATAAATTTGAATGCTTTGAAACTCACTTTTTCCATGTTCAAAGACTATCATCTCGCCAGGCCTAATATCTCTTATAAAGCTAGCCCCCACAAGATCAAAAGCGCAAGTCTCGCTAGCTACGATATATCCACCATCTTTTAGCCTGCCAAGGCTTAGTGGCCTAACACCCCAGCGATCTCTTATTGCAAAGGTTTTATGGCGTGACTGGATAAGCAGACAATAAGCACCTTTTATCTTATCAAGTGCTGCAATAATACGGTCCTGCAAGTGTTCGCTATGGTTTCTTGCGATTAGATGAATGATATTTTCAGTATCCATATTTGTCTGAAATATCGCACCATCCTTAATAAGCTCATCTCTAACCTCATCTTTATTTACCAAATTTCCATTATGGACGATTGAAATTTGTCCCAAAGCGTAGTTAGCGGCTATTGGCTGGGCGTCACGACCTGAGTTTTTACCAGCCGTTGCATATCGGTTGTGACCAATAGCCATATCGCCTTTTAGCGATCTTAAAATTTCTTCATTAAAAACCTCTGTAACTAGGCCATTACCCTTGTGAGTAGAAATTTCTCCGTCATCACAAACACTAATGCCACTCGCCTCTTGACCGCGATGCTGCATAGAAAATAACGCATAATACGCAGTCTTTGCTGCGTCTTTAGAATTTATAATACCAACTATTGCACACATTTTTTTCCTTTAGTTTTCATCATCTTTGTAAATTTCAAGAACATTTTTGTAGTTAAATTTGATCTCATTGCCAGCATTTAAATAGCCTTTTATAAATGGTTCATTGTCTAAAATACCGGTAAATTCGCCGTTATTTGTCTCGCTAACGACCCCCCACATGCGCTCAATCTGAGCAAACTCATCATCTTCAAATCTAAATATAAGCTTTACTATATCGCCAGTTCTTAAATTTTGACGCTTTTCACGCTCCGGCAGGTAGAATTTATCACCAAATTCTAGCTTGTAGCTCTCTACATCATCAAGCTCAAATTTAATCATCAAGCCCTAAACTATCGCCTATCGAGTATAGGCCACTATTTTGATCTTTTAGCCAAATGGCAGCCCTGATCGCACCTTTTGAAAAGGTTGCCCTACTCGTTGCGGTGTGATTTAGCTCAATAAATTCGCCGTCATTATAAAAGCCAACCGTGTGGCGACCGACTACATCTCCACCACGAAGTGCCATGACTGCGATCTCGTCCTTGCTTCTTTCGCCCACCATGCCAGCTCTACCAGTGACTAAAACATCTTTTAAATTTAAATCTCTTGCCTCAGCTACACTTCCTGCAAGTGTCATCGCTGTACCGCTTGGAGCGTCCTTTTTGTGCCTGTGGTGTTGCTCTACGATCTCTATGTCAAATTCTCTTAATGTTTTTGAAGCAATCCTTGCAAGGCGGTTTAGTACAGCTACGCCTAAACTCATATTTGTTGCGTAAAGAATAGGCATAGTTCCAGATGCTAGGTGAAGTAAGTTTTTATCTTCATTATCTAGCCCGGTCGTACCGATAACTAGTGGTTTTGGATTAGTTCTAGCGTAGTTTAGCAGTGCCATGGTCGCCTCTTTTTGACTAAAGTCGATTATCACATCGCATGCTTCAAAAAATTTAGCAAAGTCATTTGTCAAAAGTTCGCTATTTAAATTTTCAACCTGATTTTTTTGGCTAAAAGCGATGCTTAAAGTAGCATCTTTTTCATCTTTTAAACAAGAAATGATACTTTGAGCCATCTTTCCACTAGCACCATAAAGGCCTATTTTTACCAAAATTTATCCTTTGATTTTTGGTTGAAATTTAACATAAAATTTATTATAGATAGATTACGAATAGGCTTTAAAAATACGTATAAAATCAAAAATTTAATAGAAAAAAAGAAGAAAAATTTAGCCAAAAAATTGGCTAAATTTGAGTATTAATGCAAGCTTTCTATGTAGCTCATAGCGCTAAGTGCAGCCACTGCGCCATCACCTGCTGCTACGACCACTTGTTTTGGAGCGTCCTCTCTGATGTCACCTGCTACAAAGAGCCCTTTTAGACTAGTTTGCATCTTAAGGTTTGTCTTGACCTGTCCACCATCAGCCATTTCGCAGATAAATTTGCCATTTTCGTCTTTTAAAATTTCGTTATTTACGTTTAGCCCAACAAAGGTAAAAATTCCCGGCACATCAAGCATACGCTCGCCATTTTTGGTATCAAGCACGATCTTTGTTAGGCCCATTTTATCGCCAAGCGCCTCTTTTATAGTCGCACTTGTTATAAACTCGATCTTCTCATTTTTTCTAGCTTTTTCAACGGTCGTAGGTGCTGCTCTAAACTCGTCACGTCTATGGATAAGATAGACTTTTGAGCAGATATTCGCTAGATAAAGTGCCTCTTCAACAGCCGTATCGCCACCGCCAAGAACAGCCACTTCTTTGTTTTTATAAAAGAAGCCATCGCATGTCGCGCATGTACTTACGCCTTTGCCAAAGAACTCGTCCTCGCCTTTAAAGCCAGCACGTCTTGGAGTTGAGCCAGTTGCTACGATGACAGCCTTTGCCTGCTCGCTCTTGCCGCCTTCAAGTAAAATTTCAAAGCTACCGTCACTATTTTTTCTAACGCCAATGACATTTGCCCACTTGTGAACTAACCCAAATGCGCTGCACTGTTTCCACCAAGTGCTCATAAAGTCAAAGCCACTTTCGCCAGGGGCTTTTTGGCCTGGGTAGTTTTCTATCTCTGAGCTAGAGGTGATCTGACCGCCAGGCTCGCCTTTTTCAAACATTACAACATTTTTTAATCCGCCTCTAGTGGCGTAAAGTCCGGCGCTTAGTCCTGCTGGACCTCCTCCGATGATCGCTAAATCAAGCATAAATTTCCTTTATTCTAAAACATTTATGGGTGAATTTTGTTTATAAATTTCACCCCTTTGATGAACTATCTCAACACTACTTGGAAGCTTTGTAATGCTTAAATTTCGCATAAGCTCTAGGACTGTATTTATATCTGAGCTTATGTATTTTAGTGTTGAGTTTGACTCATATCTTTTTTGAAAGATATCGATTGCTACAACTGTTTCATTTTTGGTTGGTAAAATTTCGTCTAATTTTGATTGATTTGAACTGAAGATTAAAAGCGTGTATTTTGGATCTTTTGGAGTGAAAATTTCGCTTTTTTCGTAAAAAACTAGCTTCGCAAAATCAACAAATTTATATTGTGAAAAACGATAGTTACTATACGCAAATGCAGCCGCTATCATAGCTGCACCAAAAAATGAACCAAATATATAGGTAAGAGGAAGCAGACTTCCTCTTCTTTTTTCGCTCATTAAAGAAGCGAATTTAGTTTGTCAGTTAGGGCTTGTTTTGACTGCGCACCGACCATTTGCTCAACTAGCTCGCCATTTTTGAAAAATAGCAATGTTGGGATCGATCTGATGCCAAACTCAACTGCAAGATCTTGCACTTCATCAGTGTTTACCTTGCAAATTTTCGCTTTGCCCTCGAAGTCTTCAGCAAGCTCTTCGATCACTGGAGCTAGCATACGGCAAGGTCCGCACCATGGAGCCCAGAAATCTACTAAAGCAACGCCTTCTTTTGTAACATCAAAATTTTCTTTTGTAAGTTCGATGTATTTTCCCATTTTTTCTCCTTATTTTTAAAATGTGGCAATTATACAAATTAAATTTAAATTTTATCTAAATAATAAATTTTATTATAAACTAATATTTTCTATCAACTCTAAATTTTCATTTTTTATAACTAGTAAATCGACTTGAAAATCTCTATTTGGCTCATTTTTCATCATATAAAAATTTATAGTTTTTAAAATTTTTATATATTTTGCCTTATTTAGTCGGTATTCTGCCTCGTATTCTCCACTAGTTGCTTTTACCTCTATAAAGTGTAAAATTTTATCACTACTTAGTGCAATAATGTCGATCTCGCCAAATTTAGAGTGAAAATTTCTCTCTAAAATGACAAAACCTAGCTTACGCAAAAACTCGCATGCCCTATCTTCAGAGTTTTTACCAAAGAGATATTCGCTTAAACCCAAGCTACTCCTCGATCCTCATCATAAATGGCTCTTCTTTTATATACCCTTGCTCTTTTAAAAGCTCTATCGTTTGCTTCGCATCAGCCTCTAGGCTCGTGTGTGTCGTAAAAAATAATACAGCATACTCACTCTCATCCTTTGGCTTTTGCAATAAACTATCGATCGAGAGGTTGTTTTCACTCATTAAATTTGTAATCTTTGCAAGCACACCCATTTTGTCTTCGACTTTTAGCCTAAAGTAGTACTTCGTCTTTATCCTGTCGCGGTCAAGCAGTTCCAAAGTATTTAGTTCAAACGGCGCTTTGTATCCTAGCATAGGTGACTTGCTATCTCTTGCGATATCGATAAGATCACTAATGACCGCACTTGCTGTTGCGTCGCCACCAGCTCCAGGACCATAGTACATCGTCTCTCCAACGACCTCTCCAACGACGCTGATAGCATTTGTCACTCCGCTTGCCTTTGCTATCATTTTATTTTGCGGAACAAGCGCTGGATGCACGCGCAATTCGACCTTGCCCTCGCTTTTTTTGGCAATGGCTAAAAGCTTGATCGAATATTCAAAATCTTTTGCAAAGAATATATCTTCAGGTGTGATGCCTTGTATTCCTTCTATCAAGATATCCTCCGGATCGCCGTGCACGCCGTAAGCTATACTTGCAAGGATTAGCAGTTTGTGTGCTGTATCAAAACCACCCACGTCAAAAGTTGGATCAGCCTCGGCATATCCAAGCTCCTGTGCCTTTTTAAGTGCGTCTTTGAAATTTGAGCCCTCGTTCATCATCGATGTTAATATGTAGTTGCTCGTGCCATTTAGTATGCCATTTATGCTAACGATGTGATTTGCGCTCAAGCCTTCCCTTAGTGCTCTAATGATCGGCACCCCGCCGGCTACACTTGCCTCAAAACCAAATGGCGTATTTTTGGCTAAATTTTGCAAGGCGTATCTATGATAGGCCAAAAGTGCTTTGTTTGCAGTCACAACAGGTTTTTTACGTTTTAAAATTTCACTCACAACTCTAAAAGGCTCTTCAACGCCGCCCATAAGCTCGACAAAAACATCGATATCGTCGCGGTTTATCACACTATCTATGTCGTCAGTTAGTGGGATGCCAACGTCTCTTTTTTTATTTAAATTTCTAACCACACCGACGACTGGCACGATCTCTTCGCCACCTCTTGCTGCGATCAGCTTTTTATTTTTTAGTAAAATTTTTGCAACTGACTCGCCGACAGTTCCAACCCCCAAAATCGCTACATTCATTCAAATTCTTTCAAATATTTTTTTATATTTCTAGCCGCTTGTCTTATTCTATTTTCATTTTCGATAAGAGCAAGGCGCACATAGTCGTTTCCACCCTCGCCAAAACCAATACCCGGACTAACTGCGACTGATGCCTTTGTAAGAAGTTGCTTTGAAAACTCAAGACTGCCCAGATGACTAACTTTTGGTGGAAGTTTTGCCCAGATAAACATACTAGAACTTGGCTTTTTAAGCTCCCAGCCAGCCTGAGTGAAGGCCTCTATCATCACATCTCTTCTTTTTTCATAAATTTGGCGTATCTCTTCAACGCAGCTTTGATCGCCATCAAGTGCGACTGTGGCAGCCACCTGGATCGGCGTAAACATACCGTAATCAACCCATGATTTTATCTTTTTAAGTGCTGCGCAAAGTCTTTTATTTCCACACATAAAGCCAACTCTCCAGCCAGCCATATTGTAGCTTTTTGAAAGTGTATAGCACTCGACCGCAACGTCTTTTGCACCATCAACCTCAAAGATGCTTGGTGTTTTGTAGCCATCAAAGGTAAGATCAGCATAAGCAATGTCAGAAATGACGTAAAATCTCTCTTGTTTTGCGATGCTTACAAGGCGCTCGTAAAAGCTCTTTTGCACTGTCACGGTCGTTGGATTGTGAGGGAAATTTACGACTACGTATTTTGGCTTTGGCGAGCTTGCGTGTATAGTTTGGATCAAATTTTCAAAAAATTTATTCTCATCTAGCTCAAATTTATCATTGTAGTGAAGTGGCATCTTTGCGACACTTCCGCCAGCAAATAAAAACGCTTGCGTGTGTATCGGATAAGCAGGATCAGGCACGATAGCCACATCGCCTGGGTTTATCACGGCTTGAGCTAAGTGAACAAAGCCCTCTTTGCTACCCATCGTAGCGACTGCTTCGGTATCTGGGTCTAAATTTACGCCGTATTTTCTTTTGTACCAGTTGCAAATGGCAAGGCGGAGCTTGTAAATTCCAGCACTGGCTGAGTAGCCGTGAGTCTTGTCCTTTTGCGCGCTTTCGCATAGTTTATCGACGATGTGCTGTGGTGTTCTGCCCTCAGGATTACCCATAGAAAAGTCGATGATGTCCTCGCCAGCTCTTCGTGCAGCCATTTTTATTGCATTTACTTCGGCAAAAACGTAGTTTGGTAAACGCTCAATTGTATTAAATCTTATCTCATCAAACACTGCTTACTCCTATTTTATAAGCTTGATAATTATCTCATTTTTTATATTATTTATATCAACATTGTCGCTAATTAATGCGTATTTTGCACCTATTGCTAAATTTATAGAAACGGTAGTTTTTGCTTGCTCCTCTTTTATAGAGTCAATCTGATTTAAATTTTTATCATAAATCCTAACAAGTGGCATCCATCTATTTGACTCTTTTGACGCGATATCCAGACTACTTGCACCCTCAACATCAACAAAATAAGTACCACCGCTTTTTAAAAGTGGTGTCTCTTCGTCAAAATTTACCTTTGCAGCCTTAAGAATCATATTCTGAGCATCTAAAAATATCTCTAAATTCCCATCAATTCTATCAAATCCTAAAATTTTAAAACCGCTTTGACTAAGCGCTAAGCTTAATAAGTTTGGATCTATTCCGTCATTTTTTATGGCCGAAATTCCATAAGAAATTTGATCTCCATTTTTTAGAGAATTTATCCTTGAGATACTTATGTTGGCATCGTCTAGAGTTGAATTTATTGATTTTACAAATAATGTAGAAGGAACCTTTTGCTCACTTGTAAATTTTAAATTCAAACTATTTGAACCAAACGAAATGCTATCGTAACTCGAGTTTTGTTTTAATCTTGATACTAGCTCATTGACATTGAGTGAGCCATTTTGGTCTAAATTTTCTAAAGAAATTTTCACATTTTCAACATTGCTTAAAGCACTTGCACTAGTTTGTAAGCTAAAAGCATAGGCAAATACACTAAAAGCGGTGAAAATCGCTATTTTTCTTACCAAGATTTGCCCTTGTTGAGTTCTACAAACTCATCATAGCTCACAAATTTCATCTCTCCATTTTCTACTAAAAATCTAGCTGGACGGCTTGGATTATATTTTGTCACCTTGTCGCCGATCTTTAGCTCAATGTTGCCATTTCCACAAACTACGAGCTGCCTTTGGTCTAAATTTATATTTATGCTTTTGCTTGTGTCGTTTGATATTTTTTGACCATTTTCAAGATTAATTATCCCTATCCAGACACGTTGTTTTGGTGTAATGACCGCCTCATTTAGTGGCTTTGTAATGTTTTGCTCTATCTTAGGAGCTGGCTGAGCTGCCATGCTTGGCTTTACAGCATTTTGCTCCATGCTCGCAGGACTTGTTGCCACATTTTGTTCAACTGGAGCTGAAATTTTCAAGTCTGATGCGTTTGCTTCTATTTTAGGGCTATTTTGAGAGATGGTGATATTTGTATCAATGATATTTTTCTTCACCTCATTTACTATGCTTGACTGAGAATAGCTCACGCTTTTATTCTCATCATTTAAAAACGATAAAAAATTCTCGATATATTTGTAAGCATCAAAATGATATGCCCCACCAGCGATAATAGCTAAAATGATGAGCCAAAATAAAAATCCAATGCCGCCACTACCGCTTTGTTTTTGTATGGTAATATCTTTTGGAGTGTAAGAAGAAATTTTTGGAGTAACTTTAGTTTTGTGACTCTCATCTGGAGTATTTTCTTGCATAAAGGCATCATATTCAGCGAGCAACTCGCTCAAATCAACATCATATTCACGTTGCAAAATCTTGGCATAGCCCCTAATATTTAAACGTGATAATTTTTCAAAATTTTTATCAAAAATATATTGTAAAAATGTAGGCTCAATATGCGTTTTACGTGAAATTTCCTTTATACCTATCTCTTTTAAATTCTCTAATTCATTCATCTATCATCCTGTCACAAATTATTGCAAAAGCTGCACTTACATTTAAGGAGTCCCAGCCCTCTTTTAACTTTATACCAATACACTCATCACACTTTACTAGAGCCTTTTGTGGTATGCCTTCGCCCTCTGAGCCCATCACCAAAGCTCTTTTACCGGCAAACTTCATCTCTTTTACGTTTTTACCATTACTTGCGGTTGCATAAATTTTAAAACCAAATTGCTTTAGTTCATTTAATAAACTAAGCCCATCTTCAAAAATCGCTATTGGTATCTCATAAGCAGCGCCGCTACTTGATCTTAAAACGCCTTGCATATTTATACTTTTTGCCACTATCACAAGGCCTTCGCAGCCTAGAGCATAGGCACTTCTAGCGATAGCACCGATATTGCCAACATCGCTTATACCATAAAGAATAGCGATAAAATTTAGCTTTTTAAGCTCAGCAATGTCTGAAAATTCAAATTCACTAACATTCGCTAAAAAACCTTGATGGTTTCCACCGCGAGCTAAAGACTGTGCTTTTTGATTATCCACGCGAATAATTTTTTTGCCCGTACCACAAATTTTATAGAAGAGTTTTTTGTCACACTCTTTTGATAGATATATCTCTTCTAATATCTGTGGTCGCTTGTTCAAAATATGTAAAAATAGTTGTTTTCCGTATATTATCATGGTAACTTATGGTAGCTAAAGTCAATTAAAATTTAACTTATTTTTGTATGTAACTAGAGTAAATTTTACACTTTCGTTTCAATGTCACTTAGTAGTTTTGCGGCCTATAATTTAAGCTTTCGTAAGTTCATCATATATCTTTTTTACATCTTCTCCAGTTATTTTGTTAAGCAATTTTGCTTTTACTTTTGGAGCAAGATCAAGCAAAAGTATCTCATCTTTTGTGATATTTTGAGTGGCTGTTTTGTCACTTTTTGAGATGACAATCGCCCACTCTCCACTTAAATTTGCTTTTTCTAAAATTTGGACTAAATTTTTAGCACTATCTTTAAACTTACTCTCAAATTTTTTTGTGGCCTCTTTTATGGCAAAAATTTCTCTCTCAGGTTCTAGATTTGCGATACTTTGTACTAAGCCTAGTATGCGTTTTGGACTTTCATAGATCACAGCTGGATAGGCCAAATTTAGAGCATTTTGGATGGCCAAAGACCTATCTCTACCAGTATTTGGCAAAAATCCTAAAAAGACAAATTCCTTATCACAAAGTCCACTTGCAACCACACTTAAAAGTGCGGCATTTGCTCCACTTAAAATTTCATATTTAATGTTGTTTTTTTGAGCGTATCTTACTAGACTAACGCCTGGATCGCTGATGCCTGGCATGCCAGCATCGCTCATGTAAGCTACATTTTTACTAAAAAAATCATCACTTAAATTTGTGAAAAAGTCATCTTCATTATGAGTGTGAAGTGGGATAAATTTTGATATATTTATACTTGCGTCAAAGCGTTCATTTAGTAGGTTTACAAGACTTTTACAGACTCTTGTATCTTCGCAAATAGCTATCTCGCATTCACGCAAAATTCTAATCGCACGAAGCGAGATATCTTCTAAATTTCCTATTGGAGTAGGAATAAAGTAGAGCAAGGCTTATTTTTGAGCGTATTTTTTCTTAAATTTCTCAACACGGCCAGCACTGTCAACTATCTTTTCGCTGCCTGTGAAAAATGGGTGGCACTTGTCGCAAATATCAATTCTGATCTCGCTTTTGTTTGACTTTGTTTTAAAAGTGTTTCCGCAAGCACAAGTTACAGTGCAATCTACGTATTCTGGATGGATATCTTTTTTCATCATTTTTCCTTTATTATTTTTGGGCTAATTATCTACATTAAAAGTTGCTGATTATATAAAAAGAAATCTAAAAATCAAATAAATTAAGTCAGGAATTTTGCGGCCACTGAGATAACCGCAGTCTGCGATCTTAAGGTGTTTTTAGTATTTAAGCAGTAGCTATTTTTAAATTTAGCCATCTCATCCTCGCTAAATCCACCCTCTGGACCGATTATTAAAAGCCCATCATCTTTTTTCTCATTTAAGCTTTTACCACCAAAATTTATAGCTGAGACATTTTTATACACACTCATTAGCTCGTCCAAATTTTTATAAACTTCAAACTCCATTAGCGATGTTCGTCCGCACTGCTCGCAAGAGAGAGCATTTATGTAGTTTAGCCTTTCAATATCTATCTTAAAATTTGCTTGAGAAAATTTAGTATAGACAAAAGCTATTTTGCCAACGCCAAGTTCATTTAAAAATGGCAATGTCTTTTCTATCGTCTTTGGATCAACGATAGCCCAAGCGATCGTAAAGTCGATTTTTTGCTCGCTATTTGAGCTGGCAAAAATAAGGCTTAAGCTCGCACTTCGCCTATCAATCTCATCAATTTCATAGATATACTCTTTAAAATCTCGTAAATTTCTAACACTTATTCGCTCACCAGCTTGCATTCTTCTAGCTTTTAGGTGCAAAAAAGCTTCATTTACTATCTTTAAACTTTCATTACCTGCATTTTTATCATATAAAAATTTCATCTAAATCCCTGCAATTACGACTAAAATAAGATCACAAAATCCCTTAATAAGGGCAAATTTTTTAAATTTTTCTAAGTCACTATTAGCTGCATAAATTTTTAGCCTTTTAAAACCTATGGCACTAAGTGCGATTAAAATTATTAAGATGATTAACATTTTTATGGCATTAAATTTAAACTCATATCCGTAATACGCCCATAAAATAAGTCCAGTTAGCACAAGAAAACTAAGCAACATATGATAAATCGGTAAAAAATATCTTATACGAAGCACATAGTTTTTGCTATTGCTGATAAACTGAGTAAGTATTAAATAAAGTATATTACAGGCAACTAGTGCATAAAAAAATATCACATGAAAAGGCAAAGTGTATGCAAAAAGCGAGGAGAGATGTTCGTTCATTTCTTATCTTTAGAAGGCTCGTTCTCTTCCACAACTGGCTCAGGCGGGAGTTGTTCATCGATTGTGACATTTGCGTCTGGTTGGGCTATGGTCACATCACTAGGCACTGGCTCGCTAATATCATTTTTAGCCTCATCTTTATCTCCACAACCCGCAAATAGACCAGCTATAAATAAAAAAGAAGTTATAATTTTTTTCATCAAACGTCCTTTGGAATTTCTATTTTTAATCTATTTTTCATTTTCTCGAATAAATTTTTATCTTCCCACTCTTCTATGATAGCGTCTGAAAATTTGATCTCATCTAGCTTTATCTCGCCCATTTGCGCATTTACGGCGTCCTCTTTAAAGCACTGCGCATAGCCAGTATCAGTCTCATGCACGATAATACTATGAAGCTTCACTTCACGCTCACCGTTATTCATCACGCTAAGTTCAAGCAGTCGCTCTATCATAACAAAAAATATGCGGCAAAACTGCTCTGCACTTGGATTTAGCGGGATCTCGATCCATCTTGCCGAGTGCTTTTTTAGATCATTTTTATACTCATCATTATCGCCTGAAAATATTGTCGTAGCGTGATCAAAACTATCAATGATCGTTTTTATATTTTGCTTCATCAAGCCAAAGTCATAGACCATGCCGGCATTATCAAGAAAATTTGAGCTAAGTAAAATTTCAGCCACATAGCTGTGTCCGTGGATGCTAGTCCTACAACGCTTTGAGCTACAAAATCTCACAATATGTGCATTTTCAAATCTAAAAAGCTTTCTAATAATCATCAAACACCTTCTTTATCGCTCCAAAGCCTGATGTGGATACGCTCCGAGTAGTTAAATCCATACTTTATGGCAAATTCTGCCGTCTTTAAAGCATTTTTACTAAGCTCTGCTCTATCTGCACCCATCGCCATGCACCAAACTGGCAAATCCACTTGACTTTTTACATTTATAATTTCGTCTAACTCGCTTTTGTCAAAGTGCGAGAGGACAAATTTCAAAAAGCTACTTCTTGCATTATTTTTAATAGCTAAAATAGCGTCTAAATTTATGCGTTTTTGCTCGCTAACTCCGCTATTTGCTAGCTTTACTCCGAGTGCAAAATGGCAATTTTTATAAATTTCATACTTAGCAAAATCAATTAAGGTAGTGCCATTTGTCTCAAAATGTACTTCATAATCTTCAAGCAATTTCTTTACCAAATTTATAAAATTTTCATTTTCATGCCAGATGAGCGGCTCGCCGCCGGTTAAAACAATGATCGGTTTTTGCATTAAGCCTTTGCATAGGTTATCAACTATGCCTAAAATTTCATCTACACTATAAATTTTATAATTAAAATGCCCTTTAAAAACAGCCCTTATGCTATCACATCCTAGTAAGCTTTCGCCAGTTTTTAAAGACTTTGTTTGCACGCCAAAGCCAGAGCAGTTTAAGTTGCAGCCTAAAAAGCGTAAAAATATAGCGAGTCTACCTTGGTAAGCTCCTTCGCCTTGGATGCTTAAAAACGCCTCAACTAGCTCTAGCTCTTTGCTCATCAACCACCAGTTTGATAAAAGGCACGCGAAGAGGTTTCATTGCTAGCACCTATCGCCCATTTGTTCTCTTTTGGCTTGTTTGCTAGTACTTGCCTTAAAATTTCACTTGCAGCTACGATATCACCTTTTTCAACCGCTTTTTTGATGCTAAGAGCCTCTTCAAAGTAAAGGCAAGGTATCAAAAGCCCCTCGGCACTTAGCCTGATACGGTTGCAACTCTCGCAAAAGTCGTGCTTATGCGGATCAATGATACCAAATTTATAACCATCATCAAGTCTATAAATAGACGCAGGCGCATTTAGTAGTTTTCTATCTTTTGTGACATTATATTTTTGTGAGATGATTTTTAAAATTTCATCGCTACTTAGCCCTTTTAGATCATCTTTTGCGTGTGAATTTTCCATATACTCAATAAATCTGATCTGAGAATCTCTAAATTTAGCAAACTCAAGCAAATTTATAAGCTCATCATCATTTACGCCTTTTAGTGCGACAGTGTTGATTTTTACCTTTAATCCAGCATCATGAGCTGCTTCAAAGCCAGCTAAAACTTCGTGCAAGACGCTTTTTTGTGCGATAAATTTAGCCTTTTGCTCATTTAGTGTATCAAGCGACATATTTATGCGCTTTAGTCCAGCATCTTTTAGTCTTTTGGCAAAGTGTGAAAGCATATAGCCATTTGTAGTAAGTGCTAGATCGATGTCTGGATTATAATCACTTATCATCTTTATAAAAACGTCCAAGTCCTTACGTACAAGCGGTTCGCCTCCAGTGATTCTTATCTTTTTTATACCTTCATCGATAGCCACTTTTACAAATAAAAATAGCTCTTCAAAGGTTAATAAATTCTCCCTTGGCGTCCAGCTAAATGGCGTTGTAGGCATGCAATACCTACACCTAAAGTTGCAACGCTGAGTTACAGAAATCCTTAAATAATCAACAACCCGACCATATTTATCAATTAGCATAAAGCACCTTCTTAAGCTTGGTTAGAGCTTTTTATAATTTTTCAATTATATGTTAAAAGATTTAAATCAAAATAAAAATTTAAGCCAATTTTTGTAGTTTAAGAGTGGATTAGTCTTTTTAAAATTAGCCTGTAAATTTAGGCTAATTTATGAAATTTAAGCACAAATTCGACTCGCCCCATTCCAACATGAAGGTCCTTTGCGATCATCGCTGCAATTTTTCCATCTTTAAACATTTTTAAAATTTGCTCTTCTTCATTGATGACACTTGGTGCGATTTTATTAATATCTCTTGTTCGCTCTTCAAGACTAACTATCCTATCTTTTTGCTCTGTTGCAAAATCATCAATTACTCGCTCAATACTCTTAATCGCACGAATTATTGGTACAATCTTTTCATTTATTTGCAAATCAATATTTTCTTTTATCTGTTTTTTAAGTGGCTCATATTGTTCACTATTTTTAAATGCCTCGCCCTCAAGCATTGAAATTTGTTTTTTTAGATTGAAATTTTCTTGCATAACGCTTTCTATCGCTCGCTCAAATCTCGCAAATTTTTTATTTGTCTCACTATCTTTTATCAACATTAAAGCTACTATTATCGCCAAAACGATACCAAAGCCTAAAAAAATATAAATTTCCATATTTTTCCTTTACGAATTCGCTCTCATTTCTCTTATCATTACACGCTCTCTAGCTGTTACGTAAGCGTTCCAGTCGGCTTCATCCTCTTCGTGCATATTTTCTATCTTTGCTAAGTTTTCACTAACAGCTCTTAAATAAAGACTCAAATTTCTCTTTGGAAAGATAGGCATAGCAATCCTTGCGTAGTAAATTTCATCTTTTATAAATTTTTCTTCACTTATTTTGATGTGTGTAAAACCGATTTCTTCGATACTCGTCCTCTCTTTTAGTGGCAAATATTGCTTATGTTCGTTTTTAATATAATCACTCAGCGCATCAACTTTTCTATGAAGCTCGATCAGCAAAGTTAATAAAACTTGATCGCTCTCTTTGGTTTCGCCACGTGATTTAGCTCGTTTTAGCCAAGCCCCAAGTGCATCCTCTTCGCCCGGCAAGATGGAGTCAAACTCTCTTTTAAATTTCTCGCTCCCATCTTTATCAGACTCAAATTCCATATCAAGAGGTGCTTTAAACAGCTTAATCTCGCTCATAATACGCTAATCCAAACAAAGATAAAAAATAAAATTCCCAGATAGCCATTTAACGTAAAAAATGCTCTATCTATCTTGCTAAAGTCGCGTCTTACGATCCTATGCTCAAGAAATAAAATAACGCCACTTACTAAAATTCCAAAAAATGCCATCGCTCCAAGCCCAGCTGCCCAAGCAAAAAGTAGCCAAAATATAAAAGCTAAAGCGTGAAAAATGGCTGATAAAAAAAGTGTAGCCTTGTCGCCATAAATAGCTGGTATGCTAAAGAGCTTGTTTTCTTTATCAAATTTCATATCTTGAAGCGAGTAAAGCAAGTCAAATCCAGCTACCCAAAATGTCACACCAAGGCAAAGCAGCACGCTCCAAAGCGGTATAGCAGCGCTCACTGCGACAACGCCAGCAATGGGAGCAAGACCTAAGCTAAGGCCAAGCACCAGATGTGCTAGCTCGCTAAAGCGCTTAAATAGCGAATATCCACCAAGAACAGCTAAAATAGGAAAACTTAGCCAAAATGCGAGCGAATTTATAAAATAAGCGCATACGATAAAAATAAACGCATTTGCCGCAATAAAAAGCTGCATATTGCTTCTACCGATACGACCATCAACGCTTGGACGGCTCGCAGTTCGCGGATTTAGCTTATCGATATCTTCATCTTTGTATCTATTAAAAGCCATAGCAAAATTTCTAGCACTAACAGCGCAAAAAGTACCTAAGATAAGCAGTTTTAAGCCAAACCAAGCCGAGCCACTTTCTATCTTGCTAGCAACTATCATAGCAACAAAAATAAAAGGCAAAGCAAAAACAGAATGCTTAAAAACGATAAGTTCAGCGATAATTTTTAATTTTTCTATCATTTGATAAATTTCCATTTTCTTTAAAAATGGTTGATTTTACACCATTTTGCTTTAAATTTGAATTTATATTATCATTACAAGATTAATTTAAAACAAAGGTTTATTATGGGAAAAGTAGCGATTATTGGAGATAGTTTTAGTGCGTTATTTACGGCTTACGAATTAGCTAAAAAAGGTGAAGAAATTTTAATTATTAGCAGCCAAAAAGATGATTTTACAAATGGAATTTTAGCGCCTTTTGGCACACACGCTCTTGCAAAAGATGGAGCGATATCTAGCTCATTTATGGGGCTAGTTAGCAAAAAAAGCGAGCTTGATATAAGTATTTGCTTAAATGAAAATTTTAGAGCTTGGATGACAAATTTTACACTTAAATCAACCAAAGCTCACGACAAAAAGATGCAAATTTTGTTTTCAAAATTTGGTAAGAAAAGCTTTGAAATTTTAAGAGAGCTAAACAACAAATATCCGCAGATAAATTTCGATGAGAGCGGTATTTATCTACTTTTTAGCAATGACGAAAGCTTTAAAAAAAGGCTTGATGAGATAAAGGTTGCCCATAGCGAGCAAGAAATTTTAAGCGTAGATAAAGAGCTAGCAAATTTTGGGCTAATAAATAAAAATATAAAAGGCGCTATAAATTTAGTCAAAAACGCAAGTATTGACACAAATGAGCTAAAAAAAGCTTTGATAAATGAGCTAAATTCTCTTGGGGCAAAATTTATAAATGATGAAATTTATGAGCTAAAAACGCAGGGGCAAATAGTGCAAAAAGCTACCGGCAATAACGCCGAATATGAGGCCGATAACTTTGTGATAGCTTCAAAAAATTTAGAGCTTTCAAATAAACTAGGCACGAGCTTAAATGCGATTTTGGCTAAATTTTATACTATTGATCTTAGCCTAAATGAAGGGCAAATCCCTAAAAAACCAATCATTTTAAATGATCTATTTGCCAAAATTTATCCAACTAAAAATGGCGTTATGATTATTACAAATTTACAAGTCGGCGCTATCGATACGCTTGTTAAAACTGAAAAGATTAATGCATTTTTAAATGAACTAAAGATACATCTTGGTATAAGCGAGCTAAAAGAGCCTAGCTTTAGGGCAAACTACGTACTTCTTAGCTCAAACGATAAGCCAGCTCTTGGACGCGATAACATATATAGTAACTTGATCTATAACCAAGCTTATGGACTAAATGAACTTAGTTTTGCTCCGTATTTTGCCAGTGTTTTGGCTAGTCTTATAAAAGATAGCAAAAATAACGAGGAAAATGATGAAATTTTACTCTTTAGCTCGTTTTACGAGGGCTAGACTTGTTTAAAGAATTTGCAATAATTGGCACCACAGCAAGTGGCAAGAGCGATCTTGCATTTGAGCTTGCAAAGGAGCTTAATGGCGTCATCTTAAGCCTTGATTCGCTTGCACTTTATAAAGAGATAGATATCGCCAGCGCAAAGCCAAATAAAGAGCAGCTTGAAGCCATAAAGCACTTTGGTGTAGATGAAATTTATCCTGATGAAGAATTTAGCGTTGGGGCATTTTTTGAAATTTATAAAAATGCAAAGGGTTTTGCACGCTCACAAGACTGCCCACTCATCATCACAGGAGGTAGCGGATTTTATCTAAAATCAATGCTTAGCGGACTTGCACCAGATGTGCCAAAATGTGAGCTAAATTTAAGCAATGAAGAAATTTATAAACTAGCTATAAAAATCGATCCTGAGTTTGCAAGTAAATTTAGCCAAAACGACTCTTATCGCCTCGAAAAGTGGTATCAAATTTATAAATTTAGTAACCAAATTCCAAGCATTTGGCTAAGAGAAAATACTAAAGAGAGCATCATAAAAGAGCTAGCGATATTTGAAATTTTATGGGATAAAGATGAGCTTAGAGAACGTATCAAGAAAAGAACAAAAGGCATGCTTGAAGCTGGGCTCATAGATGAGGCAAAATTTTTATTTGATAAATACAAAAGTGAGCCAAAACCACTAAAATCAATAGGTTTAAAAGAGTGCAAGCAATTTTTAGATAAAGAAATTTCTCAAAACGAGCTTGAAGAGCTCATAGCTACGCACACGGCTCAGTTAGCAAAACGCCAGCGAACCTTTAATCGCTCGCAGTTTGAAAAAAAATTCGTGGGTGATTTGGATCAAATTAGAAGTGAAATTCTAAAATTCTTAAGAGAATAAAACTAGCCCACAAGGGCTAGTTAATAAAATCAAATAGGCATTACCCTAATTTTTGGGCTTAAGCTCTCTTGTAAGACATTTTCAATCGCATAAAGAGTACCAGTTGAGCCACTTGCACAGCCTGAGCAAGCACCAAGATAGCGGATATAAATATCAGTATTTTCTCCGTTATCATTTCTGATATCTAAAATTTCTAAATTTCCGCCATCCATCTCAAGCATTGGGCGAATTTCTTTATCTATGACAGACTCTACTGCTTTTAACTGCCCTACCATCGTCATATTTTCAAAGGTAATGTCACCTAAAGTATGATTTGCTTGGGCATTTGCCTGAGCTTCGATCTTCTCACGCTCCATTTCAGCCCTAGTATCACGCAAAATATCCACCAAATAATATTCTCTTTTTTCATGGCCACCAGGCTTTACGCAAGACTTGCAAAATGCACCAGCTTTGGTGTATTGCGTGATCTCTTCAACTGTGTGAAGGTCATTTAGTCTTATCACTTCTTTTATCGTACCAAGGCTTACCCTAGCACACTCGCAAACGATGATCTCATCTTCAAAATGCTCTGGGTCTATGCCTTTATAGCTTGCGGCTGCTGCTTTTATAACATCATACGCCATAACGGAGCAGTGCATCTTTTGAGGTGGAACTGCTGGCGTTTCTGGATTGTCGCGCATAGCCTTTTCGACATCAAGGTTTGTGATCTTGACTGCTTCATCAACTGTTTTGCCAATACAAAGCTCAGCCATCGTATCAGAGCTAGCTATCGCTGTACCACAGCCAAAGCTTTTAAATTTAGCATCTATTATTTTGTCTGTCTTTTCGTCAACAAGCCAGTATAGCCTAACCGCATCACCGCAGCTTTCTGCACCAAAGTCAGCCACAATAAGCTTTGCGTTTGCCTTTTTAGCATCTTCTTCGGTTATCTCTCCCATAAATTTAGGATTATTCATCCTATCTTGCACTACCTTAGAATACTCATCCCAGATAGAGCCTCCGATCAAATTATTCTTTGCCATGTTATTTTCCTTTAAATTTTATAATCCACTCTTATGCCATTCTGGGGCGTAGGCAAATGTACTAGAGATACCTCTTAGTCTATTTACTGCTTTTGTTATGTGCTCGATCGCATAATCAATCTCTTCTTCTGTATTAAATCTAGAAAGAGATAGTCTAAGTGCGGTGTGAGCTAGCTCTTTATCTGCCCCTATAGCCTCCATTATTGGGTTACTCTCTAATGTTTCACTTGCACATGCTGAGCCAGTTGAAGCTGCGATGCCAGCTTTATTTAGATCCCAAAGCATAGCTTCGCCTTCAACACCTTTTATAGAAGCCAAAATGGTATTTGGCACACGTTGCTCTTTTTTACCAACGACGCTAACGTCAGGAATTTTTAAAATTGCATCTTCAAGCTTATCACGCAAACGGCGAACATGAGAGTGCTCATAATCCATAAATTTATTTGCCAGTTCAAGTGCTTTACCCATGCCTATGATGCCAGGAACATCGAGCGTGCCACTTCTGCGTCCACCCATGTGCTCGCCGCCGTGAAGCAAGCTACTTAGTGGCATACTATTTTTTATAAATAGTGCTCCAACGCCCTTTGGTCCGTGAAATTTATGCGCAGAAAAGCTTAAAAAATCAACGTCAAGGTCTTGAACATTTATCTTTATCTTACCAACTGCTTGAACCGCATCCGTGTGGAATAAAGCTCCATATTCATGAGCGATACTAGCAAGCTCTTTTACAGGAAAGATCATGCCAGTTTCGTTATTTGCACTCATTATAGAAACAAGTGCTACATTCTCATCCATTACAGCTCTTAGCTGTTCTGGAGTGACTATGCCATCGTTATTTACATCTAAAACAGTAAGCTCTACGCCATATTTTTCTAAAAATTTACAAGTTGCCAAAATAGCTGGATGCTCAACTGCGGTTGTTACGATACGCTTTTTCTCGCCAGTTGCTATTTTATCGAAGTAGATGCCTTTTACTACCCAGTTGTTGCTCTCAGTCGCACATGAGGTAACGACGATATCATCGCTATCTTTTGCGTTTAGTCCGGTGTAGAGTTGATCTAGCGCTGTTCTTAAAGCTGGATGTGTTTCAGAGCCAAATTTATGAAGCGAGTTTGGATTGCCGTATTTTTCACAAAAATATGGTTTCATAAGCTCAAAAGCTTCAGGATCAACCATTGTTGTAGCGTTATTGTCTAAATATACTCTCAAATTTAAAAACCTTAATTAGGATAAAAAATATCCTTTTTATTTTTGATGGGATATTATAACAAAAAAGTTAAAAGCAAGTTTAAAAATATGCTTTAATTTTTTCAAAATTCAGCTCATTTTGATATTAAAATATATTGAAATTCTTTATCAAAATTTGCATAGATCGCTATTTGCGATTTTTCTTATAAAAAAGTCTAATTATCTCTTAAAAATTAATTCATTTTTTTAAGTTTATAGCGCGATAAACATATTACTTGCGTGCATTATCTCTTTATAGTTTTCTTCTAGTTTTTCATATGAGGTTTTATAAAG
>LVWL01000022.1 GCA_002092835.1 Campylobacter concisus
AAAAAATATATTTTAAAAACCAAAAATTTTGGCTCAAATTTTACTAAATTTAAAAAGAATTTATAAAAATTTGCTTAGCAATTATTAAGTTTAGCTTAAAGCCCATTTAGATAAAATCCTTAATCGTTCTTTTATCGTAAAAAAGACAATTTGATATAAGGAAAAACAATGAGCGATATCATCGCATACAAACTAAATGGCGAAATAGTCGATACTCAAAGTATCGCAGGGCGTGAGAGTAGTGCTGAGCCTGTCTATTTCGACAACTCAAAAGAGGCACTACACGTTATCAGGCACTCCTGTGCACACCTCATGGCACAAGCTATCAAATCACTCTATCCAAAGGCGAAATTCTTTGTCGGACCAAATGTAGAAGATGGATTTTATTATGATTTTAGAGTTGATGATGAGGGCACGAAGCTAGGCGAGAGCGATCTTGCAGCGATCGAAGATAAGATGAAAGAGCTTGCTGAGAAGAAATTTGACATAGTTAAAACCTGCTCAACCAAAGCTAATATGAGTGAGAAATTTAAAAACGACGACTTAAAACAAGAGGTCTTAAAAAGAATTCCAGATGGCGAAGTGAGCAGCTACGCACAAGGCGATTTTGAAGACCTTTGCCGCGGACCACATGTGCCAAATACTAAATTTTTAAAATTCTTCAAGCTTACACGCGTGGCTGGCGCGTATCTTGGCGGCGATGAGAGCCGTGAGATGCTAACTAGAATTTACGGTACAGCTTACGCAGACAAAGAGAGCCTAAAAGAGCACATCCGCATCATCGAAGAGGCTAAAAAGCGCGATCACAGAAAGCTTGGCGTTGAGATGAAGCTATTTACATTTGATGAAGAAGTGGGTGGTGGTTTGCCTATCTGGCTACCAAATGGCGGACGCTTAAGATCAAAACTAGAGCAACTTCTATACAAAGCTCACAGAGATCGCGGCTACGAGCCAGTGCGTGGGCCAGAGCTTTTAAAGGCTGACGTGTGGAGAAGAAGCGGTCACTACGCAAACTACAAAGAAAATATGTACTTTACAACGATCGATGAGACAGAGTATGGCATCAAGCCGATGAACTGCGTTGGCCACATCAAAGTTTATCAAAGTGATATCAGGTCTTACCGTGACTTGCCGCTTAAATTTTTTGAGTACGGCGTCGTACATCGCCATGAGAAAAGTGGAGTACTTCACGGACTTTTCAGGGTTAGAGAATTTGCACAAGATGACTCACATATCTTTTGTATGCCAAGCCAGATCAAAGAAAATATCTTAGAAATTTTAAAATTTGCTGGCACGATAATGGAAAATTTTGGCTTCCACTATGAGATGGAGATTTCAACCAAGCCAGCCAAAGCTATCGGTGGCGATGAAATTTGGGAAACTGCTACAAAAGCGTTAAAAGAAGCTCTTGATGAAAACGGTTTTAAATACGGCATCGACGAGGGCGGCGGCGCATTTTATGGACCAAAGATCGACATTAAGATAACTGACGCGCTTAAGAGAAAGTGGCAGTGCGGCACGATACAGGTTGATTTTAACTTGCCAGAGCGCTTTGACCTTGGCTACATCGACGCAAACAACGAAAGACAGCGCCCTGTAATGCTTCACAGAGCACTGCTTGGCAGTTTTGAGAGATTTATAGGAATTTTACTTGAGCACACTGCTGGCGAGCTACCATTTTTCATAGCTCCTACGCAAGTCGTCATCGTGCCTATTAGCGACGCGCATTTAGACTACGCAAAAGAAATTTCACGCGAGCTAAGAAAGATCAACGTCGATAGCGAGATCGCAAGTAAAAATGAGAGTTTAAATAAGAGAATAAGAACGGCAGAAAAACAAAGGGTGCCTATGATAGTCGTGCTAGGAGACAACGAAGTAGCGAACAAAAGTGTTGCGTTGCGCGACAGACAGGCTAGGACGCAGAGCGATATGAGCTTGGCGGAATTTATAAATTTAACGAAGGAGAAACTTAGTGAGGTACATTTTTGAGTAAGGAAAATGAAGTATTGCTCAATGAGGACATAAGGGCGAGAGAGGTAAGATGTGTAGGGGATGATGGCACAGCATACGGTGTCATCTCAAGAGATGAGGCTTTAGAGATCTCAAATAAACTTGGGCTTGATCTAGTGCTTATAGCGCCAGACGCGAAGCCGCCAGTTTGCAAGATAATGGACTATGGCAAATTCCGCTATCAGCAAGAGAAGAAGCAAAAAGAGGCCAAGAAAAAGCAAAAAACCATCGAGATAAAAGAGATAAAACTCTCTGTCAAGATCGCCCAAAACGATATAAACTACAAGGTTAAACACGCAAGCGAGTTTTTGCAAGATGGCAAACATGTTAAATTTCGTGTATTTTTAAAGGGTCGCGAGATGAGCACCCCAGAGGCTGGAGTAGCCATGCTTGAGAAGGTCTGGGAGATGATCAAAGATGAGGCTGATCGCGACAAAGAGCCTATAATAGAAGGTCGTTATGTAAATATGCTTGTAACTCCAAAAAAGGGTTAAATTTTCACAAAGAGCAGGCTAGGGCTTGCTCTTTTTCATTAAATTTTTAATACAAAAACTTACAAATAACTATTTCTCAAAAATTCTATCATTTTTATATCTGCTAAATTTACGCAAGGGCGTTTGCCGGGCTGATGTGGCTTGTGGTTAAATTTTGCAGGATGAATTTAGGCGTGGCTTAAATTTAGTGGATTTTGATTTTTGCTTACTGGGATTTAATACTTTGACATCACTTGTATAGACGTTGTGCTGAAAATAATCTAGACAAATTGACTTTCTTGCGAGTTTGTAAATTTAAGTGTTTGCGTGGGTGTTTGAAACCAAATTTTGTCTAATTACAGGCTAAATTTGGTAAGAAACTCGATTGTTTGTAGCTTAAATTTATAAAAGAGAATTTAGACTGGGTGAGCATAAATTTACTAAATTTTTATAAGCCATTTCTTGGCAAAAATCAAATGCCCTATAATCTGCTTGGATAAAATTTAGTGTTTGCTCATTCTCTGCCAGGACTTCTTCATTTTGCCTTGCTATATCGATACCAGCTAACACTATAAAAATTTCTCGCTCGCAACGCGCTTGCTACAAATTTCTTCATCTTTAAACAGCCACACATAAACATACCACTCGTGTAATCAAGCAAAAAGCATCCATGGCAAAAACTTTCAAAGTTGTTGCACAAACCTCGCCACTCCACCATTTGCCACCACACCAGCTTTTTTGACAAATTTCTATTAAATGCTCTAAAAATAGTAATCTGCTCGCCACCTTAGTATCAATATTTTAAATTTAGGCGAGCTTCAAATCTACATCTATCACACCACCGCGAATTTGTCAAAACGAACGCTGTATAAAATACTTCAAACTAGCGTAAATTTGATAGTTTGTCAGTAAAATTTGTCATACAAAAGACAAACTCTCTTTTAGCTAAAAGCCCAAAATTATTTCATATTGATTTACGTCCAAATTTAACTTGGACGTAAATTTATAGAGCTAAGAGCAAAATTAGCCCTACACATACCCTTGATCTATCATCGCGTCGGCCACTTTTCTAAAGCCCGCGATATTTGAGCCAAGCACCAGATTTCCCTCGTCGCCAAACTCCTTGCTAGTCTCGTAGCTAAGCTCAAAGATGTGATTCATGATGCCGTGTAGTCTGTGATCTACCTTTTCAAAGCTCCACGCGTTCATGCCGGCGTTTTGCATCATCTCAAGGCCCGACGTGCCCACGCCGCCCGCGTTTGCCGCCTTTGCCGGAGCGAAGTAAAAATCCTTTTGCGCTAGCATGAAATTTATCGCATCAAGCGTGCTTGGCATATTTGCGCCCTCAGCCACGAAGCGGCAGCCATTTGCGTAAAGCACTTTTATATCAGCTAGGTGAAGCTCGTTTTGCGTCGCACATGGGAAGGCTCCGTCGCATGGAACGTCCCAGACGCCGTTTCTGCCCTCTTTGTACTCGCTTACGCTTACGTATTTTGCGTTCGGTCTAAATTTGACATATTCGCTAAGGCGAGCACGTTTTACTTCTTTTAGCTCTTTAAGTACGGCTAGATCGATGCCCTCCGCGTCGTAAACGTATCCGTTTGAATCAGAAACCGTGATAGGTAGTGCACCTACTTGATAGAGCTTTTCTACCGTGTATATGGCGACGTTTCCGCTACCGCTGACGCTGCACTTTTTGCCCTCGAGGCCAAGGCCCGCTTTTTGCAGCATATTTTGTGTGAAATATACCAGCCCGTATCCGGTCGCCTCCGTGCGCGCTAGGCTGCCGCCCCAGTTTAGGCCTTTACCCGTTAGTATACCGTCAAATCTGCCCGTGAGCTTTTTATACTGCCCAAACATATAGCCGATCTCGCGCGCGCCCACGCCGATGTCGCCTGCCGGTACATCTACGGTGTTGCCGATGTGGCGGTATAGCTCGCTCATAAACGCTTGGCAAAAGCGCATTATCTCGCCCTCGCTCTTGCCTTTTGGATCAAAGGTGCTGCCGCCTTTTGCGCCGCCTATATTTACGCCCGTGAGCGAGTTTTTAAAAATTTGCTCAAATCCTAGAAATTTTAGTACGCCAAGATCGACGCTAGGATGCAGTCTGATGCCGCCTTTATAGGGGCCCACGGCTGAGTTAAACTGCACGCGGTAGCCGTTATTTACCTGCGGTCTGCCGTCGTCGCCCGTGTACGTGACGCGAAAGATTACCGTACGCTCGGGTATCACGATACGCTCTAGAATCGCGTGTTTTTGGTACTTGCTCTCTCTTTTTATAAGCGGCTCGAGGCTGTTTAGCACCTCGGTCGCAGCCTGGACAAAGACGCCTTGACCCGGATTGGTCTTTTTTATCCACTCCATCGTTTTTTCGATGTACTCGCTCATTTTGGCTCCTATTCGTCAAATTTTTGTAGTTGAATATTAACTCTCCTAGAAAAAATTTTTATTTAAATTTATTTTTATATTTTTATTTTAGGCGATAAGCGTTACATATCGAAACTAAATTTATAAAAAGTAGTTTTTGTTTCGATCACTAGGATAAATTTATAAAAGAGATTTTAGGCTAAGAAGCCTAATTTTGCTAAATTTCATATGCCATCTCTTGCCAGAAAAGAAGAGCTCTACCATCTGCTTGGACAAATTTTAGGATTTGCTCGGTTGATGGCATAGCTTTATCATTTAGTCTTGCTATATTGATGTTAGCAAGCGCTATAAAAAATTTCTCAAAGTCACTTGCGACGCACCTACCGCAAAGCTCCTCATCTCCAAAGAGCCATGCATAGACCGCGCCACTCGTACAATCAAGCAAAAATATCCACGGATCACCCACGGCAAAGACTATCAAATTTAAAGGGCGATCCTCGCAGCTCCACCATTTGCCGCCGTACTCATCTACGCTATTTAGCCGTACTAGCTCACTCGCGTAGTCGCCTCTGGAGCCAAATTTGACATTGCAAATTTCAAAATTTCCAAGGTCAAATTTGCTTATTAACTCTAAAAATTTAGCTGGAAAATTTACGCCAAGAGCTTCTTGTGTGTTTTTAAGTGCTTGTGTGGTAGCTTTAACATCATTTTGAAGCAAGAGTCTCATGTCAGTCATACCCTCTTGCTCTAGTGGCAAGAAAATTTGATCTAACTTTTGAGCTATCTGGTTTAACTTTAAAAACATATCAGTCCTTTAATCTGTTAAATTTTGGCAAATTTTATCAAATTTAACTCGGTGTGCTTTTAATTTTGACCCATTTGTCGCCAAATTTAGACCATAGTCTTCATAAATTTGTATGATACTTCCATAAAATCAAAGAGAATTTACCTTGTCTTGTTTCGTTTTTCTCTTTTTGATTTTATAAAATTTCCATAAGCCCCTGCTTCATAAAAAAGTGTTTTACACTGTTCTTAAGATTTAGGGCTTATGGGTTAATGTTTCGATTAAAAATCTTAGTGCTTGACACTGAATACAAGAAAGAAACATAACCTAAATTTTATTCAGGAGTATCAAAAATGAAAAAAGCGTTTTTTTGTGGTGTTGATGTTTCTAAAGATAAAATCGACGTTTGTTTTTTAACTTCTATCACGAGTGAG
>LVWL01000023.1 GCA_002092835.1 Campylobacter concisus
CTCACTCGTGATAGAAGTTAAAAAAACAAACGTCGATTTTATCTTTAGAAACATCAACACCACAAAAAAACGCTTTTTTCATTTTTGATACTCCTGAATAAAATTTAGGTTATGTTTCTTTCTTGTATTCAGTGTCAAGCACTAAGATTTTTAATCGAAACACTAACCCATAAGCCCTAAATCTTGGCTACAGCGTGAAAATCGCTTATTTTAGTAACAGGGGCTTATGGAAATTTTATAAAATCAAAAGAGAAAAAACGAAACGAAATAAGGTAAATTCTCTTTGATTTTATGGAAGTATCATACAAATTTTAGTAGCCAATTCTTGCGAGTGAATGAGATTTTAAAATTTACAAAAGTATTAAATTTGTATTTTTGAAATCGCAAAATTTAAATTTCATCCTTCGTTTAACAATGCATATCCAACTCAGGCTATAATACGCAAAATTTTAGTCCAAAAAGGATAAAAATGAAAAAATTTTTACTTACATTGTTAGCGACTAGTTTGCTCTTCACTGGCTGCTCAAGCGTTACAAAAGCAGGCGTTGTTGGTGCTGATCGTAAGCAATTTATGTTAGTCTCATCAGAAGCTATGGAGCAAAGCTCAGCCCAAGCATACGTAAAGACGCTAACAGCTGCTAGAAGCAAAGGCGAGCTAAATGTTGATCCGATCCTTACAAAAAGAGTTCAAGATATCGCTAAAAGGCTCATCGCTCAAACTGGCGTTTTTAGGGATGACGCTCTAAAATGGAAGTGGCAAGTAAATGTCATTAATGAAGACACACTAAATGCTTGGTGTATGCCAGGGGGAAGGATAGTCGTCTATAGTGGCATCATAAAAAGGCTAAATTTAACAGATGCACAGTTAGCTGCAGTCATGGGACACGAGATCGCACACGCTCTTAGGGAGCACAGCAGAGAGCAAGCAAGTGCTGATCAGATGAAAAGCATCGGCATCTTTGCAATAGCCACAGCTACTGGTCTTGGCGATCTTGGAGCTAATGCTCTAAATTTGGCTAGCGAATACACCATATCTCTGCCGTTTTCTCGCTCGCATGAAACCGAGGCTGATCACATCGGTACTGAGCTAATGGCAAGAGCCGGATACGATCCAAAAGAAGCGGTCGAAGTCTGGGTAAAAATGAGCAAGATGAGTGGCGGAAAGGTGCCTGAAATTTTAAGCACGCACCCATCGAACGAGAGTAGGATAAAAGACCTAAAAGAGATCGCAGCAAAACTTGAGCCGGTTTATCAAGCTGCTAAAAGAGGCTAGGCTTCAAAAAATTTGAGCGATCTTGAAATGGTTGCTCAAATTTCTAACTAGTACATTTTAAAAAACTACGACTGCTAATATTCGGCTAGTTAGCGAGAGCCCTGGGTTAAAGCTCACAACAACTTTCGCTCAATCTTTGTCTATAAAGAAAATGGTGAAATTTTAGGCTGGTGTTTTGCTTAGTGATTTTAATCCCAAGATCGCTTACGATATAAGCGCATAGATAAGCATATATGTCGCTAAAAAGGCTCTTGACATTGGCATTGGTAAGCAGCTTTTAAGTCAAAGTCTAGATGAGGCAAAGAGGCTAAATTTAAAAAATATTATCGCTTTAATATTTAGTGAGAACAAGGCAAGTCTTGGGCTATTTTTAAAATTTTGCTTTAAAAAATGGGGTGAACTGCCCAGCATTTGTCTGATGGATAATGAGTACAAAGATGTCGTTATCTTGGGGCTAAAGCTTTAAAAGCCAAGCATTAAGCAAATAAAGATATAATCACCTTCTTCTTGGGTAGATGTCCGAGTGGTTTAAGGAGCACGCCTGGAACGCGTGTGTGGGGCAACTCACCGAGAGTTCGAATCTCTCTCTACCCGCCATAAATTTGACAAAATTTACTCTATTGCCCTAATACAAAAAGAAATTTAAAGGACAAAAATGATCGAACATTTACTGTTATTTTTTGCACTGCTAGCTATCATCATCGCTTTAGTGATGGTCTCAAACCGCCTAAAGATCGCCTATCCAGTGCTATTAGTCCTTGGCGGGCTTGCCATTAACTTCGTGCCAAATTTACCAAGTATCAAGATCGATCCCGAGCTTATTTTCATCATATTTTTACCGCCACTTCTTTATGAGGCTGCGTGGGCAAACTCGCTAAAAGAGCTCTATAAATGGCGCCGTACGATCGGCAGTTTCGCCTTTATCGTGGTTTTCGTAAGCGCAGCAGCAGTTGCTTTGATAGCAAATTTAGTGATCCCTGGCTTCTCGCTCGCCCTAGGCTTCATGCTAGGAGCTATCGTCTCGCCACCAGACGCGGTGAGCACGGCAGCTATCCTTAAATTTGTCAAAGCCCCGCGCAGGATCAGCGCTATTTTGGAGGGTGAGAGCCTTTTAAATGACGCCTCCTCGCTCATCATCTTTCGCTTCGCTACAGTTGCGGTCACGACTGGGCAGTTTGTCTGGTACAAGGCCGCAACGACCTTTTTGTGGATGGTGGCTGGTGGCGTTTTAGTGGGTCTTGTTTTGGCGCTTGCGGCATATTTTTTACATAAAATTTTACCGACTGATGAAAACAGCGAAACGATAATGACGATCACGACGCCTTATATCATGTATATCTTGGCTGAGGAGCTTGGCGCTAGCGGCGTTTTAGCAGTGGTTTGTGGCGGACTTTATCTCTCGACTAAAAGAAATGAAATTTTCACCGCTTCAGCAAGGATCCACGCGATGCCAGTTTGGAACAACTTTATTTTCTTACTAAACGGCCTTGCATTTACCATGATCGGCCTTGACCTGCCTGAAATTTTAGCAGGGCTAAAGCGTAGCGGCGTCTCACTCTTTGAGGCGGTCTCTTACGGCGTTTTGGTCACTGCCGTGCTCATCGTTATCCGCCTCATGTCATCTTATGGAGCCGTTTATATCACTATGTTTATGAAGCGCTATATCAGCGTGGCGGACGATCGCAACCCTGGCAAAGTCGCACCATTTATCGTCGGCTGGGCTGGCATGAGGGGCGTAGTCTCGCTGGCTGCAGCACTTTCTATCCCTGCCATGGCTGGTAGCGAGCCGTTTTCGCATAGAGATCTCATCTTGTTTATCACCTTTGTAGTTATCTTGCTAACGCTCGTAGTTCAGGGACTAACTCTGCCGCTACTCATAAAAAGTGTCAAATTTCCAGACTTTAACGACCATATGCCAAATGAGCTTGCAAGGATCAAGATCAAAAAGGCGCTTACCGAGGCTTCACTTAAATTTAAATTGTGGGTGATGAGCATTTCTTATTTCAAAAGCTTGAAGAAGTTTGGAATTTTGAGCTTGAGAGTAAAAATTTTGAGATCAGCGATGAGACAAGACAGAGATATTTTGAAATTTTAGAGGAGCAAAGAAAGGCACTTTGCGAGCTAAACAAAGACCCAAAGATCAATGAAGAGGTCATTAGGACGTTTTTATATCACATCGACCTTGAGGAGCAGAGGTGGCAGCCGCATAGCGAGCACTAAAATTTTCTCCCGATGCTGCAACTTACCGCACCGCAAAATCTCTTGCCAAATTTGGCCTCGACGATGAGCACAAGCACGAAAAATATCTTCTCATCATTTAGCCGTGCGATCTGACGCAAAGTCTGGCTAGGACTATTAAATTTAACATCATTTTCGTGCAAACTCTTGCAAAACAGGGCCTCGTCAAAGCCAAGCATGCGTGAAATTTCACTGATGCTGTAAGGCTCAAGCGAGGCGATGATGCGGTCCATGTTGCACATAGTTGGATTTTTGCGGTGCGTGGTGACATCGATCATCTCATTTATGAGCTTTACTAGCTTTCTTCTGCGGTTAAAAAGGTGCAAGATCACAGCACAAACGATCAAAACTCCTGCAAATTTGTGCGCGCTCATCATCCACTCATTATACTCGCCCATGGCGAAATTTAGCCCAGTAAATGCAAGCAGGCAGATCCCACAGGCAAGAGCACAGACGATACAAAATTTATATATCACTTCTACTTTTAGCAATGCAAATTCCTTAGTTTTTTGAAATTATACACCTACTATGCAAAAAATGAATGGCGCCAACTAGAAATTTAGCTGGCGCGTTAGAGTAAATTTAGCTAAAACTTATAGTTAAAGCTGAGATTAAAGGTGCGTGGATCGCCATAAACCATCATGTTCCTGCCGATGCCCTCGTAATATTTTTTATTAAAGAGATTGTCGATATTTAGCTGCACGTCAAAGTTTTTAGCAAATTTATATCCAAACATCAAATTTGCCAAGGTGTAGCCCTTTTGTGTGATCTCGCTTGCGCCCTTGCCGGTGTAAATTTTGCTCTTATACATAGCTCCAGCACCTACTCTAAAGTCCCTAAATTCATACTTTGCAAATAAATTTGCCGTGCTTCTTGATGAGTCGGTGGCATATTTTTCACCATTAGCATCTTTTGCGTTAAAGTGCGTTGCACCAAAGCTTAGGCTTAAGTTTTTAGTGATCTCGCCGTTAGATCTAGCTCGACGCCCTTGCTTGTCACGCCTTTGCCAGATTCAAATATTTTGGCATTTGTCGCTGGATTTTTCCTTCCAGTATCTATGCCAAGCTTGTCTTGCACGATCTTAAAGACGCCAAGACTTGCTTGAAGTGCCCCGTCAAGATACTCGCCTTTGATGCCCACTTCATAGTCTTTGCCTTGGATCGGATCAAGATATTTGTCATTTGCATCTTTTGCGGTTTGAGGTTTAAATATGCTCGTGTAGCTAGCATATAGAGTGTGGTTTGCTCCGATGTCGTAAGTGACGCCAAGATATGGTGTGATCTCATTTGTGAAATTTCTATTGTCTTTGCCACCCTCGATCTCGTATTTGTAGTAGCTCACCCTGGCACCTAGCAAAAATTTAAGCTCATCGGTGATTGATAGTTTATTTGCCGCATAAAATGCCTTTTGTATCGTTTTGTCTTTATTGTTTTGATCTTCGTAAGGTAGCTTTGGATCATCAAGGTGTAAATTTTTAAAGTCTATCCTACTTCTTGCCGTATAAGCAAGCCCAGCTGGTGTGGTCTTTTGTAGCCAGTAGCTACTTACCTTATCGCTACTTTTTTTATAGTTGTTATACATCGCGCCAAAGACAAACTCATGAGATAAATTTGCTATCTCGTAAGGGATATTTGCGTATGCATCTACGTTGTGGATATTCTCCTCTCTTTTGTTTGCATAAACGCTAAGATCACTCATATTGCCAGTACCGTCTAAATTTACCGCTCCGCCGTAGTAGAGTAGATTTGAGTCAGTGTTTGCCCGTCTAAATGAGTAGCTTAAATTTAAGCTCGCTTCATTTTCAAAGTAGTGCTTAAAATCAGCATAAAAATCAAGCGTCTTTATGTCCCATCTAGTCCAAGGTTGAGAGAAAATTTCATTTTTACTAAAATTTGTCCTAGAGCCATCTGTGTAAAATGCCGGCATACCTCCCCATCTAACGCCACGGCGTTTTAGCTCTTGATAAAACGCACCAAGGCTAAGCCATGAGTTATCGCCTATGTCACTATCGACTACGCCGTAAATCGCGCTATTTTTTCGGTTGTAATAATCCATATAAGAGTGCGACTTCTCATGCATAAATGAAAGCCTCGCTCTGACGCTTCCACTCTCATTTACAGGCGTTTGCACATCGCCATTTACGCCGTATCTATCGTATGAGCCAGCGCTTATGCCAAAATTCCCTTTTAGCTCCTTTGAGTCTGCTCTTTTTCTTATGAAATTTAAGCTTGCAGCTGGGTTGCCGGCGCCTGCAAGCAGGCCATTTGCCCCTTTTACCACCTCAACTCTTTCATAAGGTAGCAAGCTCATATCGTTTGCACCAAGACTAAAACCACCAAAGCTAGGCATCGAATCAAGTAAGTAATAATCTATCTTAAAGCCACGAGCCGTCGGATATACGCGCTCGTCCCATTTGTTTAGCGTAACGCCTGGGACATTTCTAAGAAGCACTTGATAGTCCTTGATGCCTTGATCTTTTAGCCTAGCCTCTGTTAGCACAGTTAGCGACTGCGGCGTTTGACGAGAGGTTAAATTTAGCCTAGTTGTGCTCTTTACAAGCTCTTTTGCAAAGTAGTTTGCATAGTCTCTTCGCTCGCTTTCTACGACATCGATTGCCTCTAAAATTTTATCGCTTTGGCTAGCAAAAATTTGAGGTTGCATCAAATTTAATGCAACTAAACTAATTAAAAATTTTTTCATTTTTTCTCCTTTTAAAATTTCTTTTAATCCACAAATAAAGCCCTGAAATGCTCAAAATAAGCGGTGAAATACCAACCAGAAACCAGATAAATTTTGTGATTTGGTTGTAGTTACCAAAGTGCGATTTTCTAAATGCTGAGAGAATTTCTTCGCTTAGATTTGCATTTTTTATGTCCAAAATACTTACTAATTCGCCGCTATTTTTATCGTAAGTTAATATGCTTGAATATTCGTTATGCAAGAAATTTTGATCTTTTACATAGCCAAAAAGGCGTATATTTGCTCCTTGCATAAAAGGCAGTGAGATGAAGTGTGGCTCAAAGCCAGCAAGATTATTCTTTGAGCGGGCTACCAGCTCGTCAAGAGATAGGCTTTTGTTATAAATTTTTGTATCTATAACGAAGTCATTTTTAAACTTTGGCGTGCGTGCCATTTGAAATTCCCACCAAACACCACTTATGCAAATGAGTAGTAAAATAGGCGTAGAAAAAATTCCTATCATTTTATGAATATCACTCATAAAAATATTTAGCCTATTTACACGAAGCCTAAGTAGTGTCAGCCAAAATTTTCTATAAATCACGAAACCACTTATGCAGATAAAAAACGTAAAAATAGCGGTTAAAGTAAGGATAATATGACCGCTCTTTTCTAGAAATAGCGACTCATGAAGCTCAGTTAAAACTCCAAAAAATCCCTCATCATGTGCGAGTGGCCCGCTCTTTATCTTACCGCTAAAAGCGTCAAAATAGATAAATTTCCACTCTTTTTGGCTGTCATTGTGCTCGATCAACCAAATTTTGTCACACTTTTTAGGGTTTGCATCGATATTTATGCCGACCATCTCGTAGCCGCCAAGCTCGCTTGCGATGATCTCTCTTTGCTCATCAAGGCTGATCCTTTTGCTTAAATTTTCTTTGTTTAAATTTACATTTACGACATTTGGGGCAAGAAGGCTGTTTATCTCATTTTTATAAACCAAAATAGCACCGCTAAAACAAACTACTGCAAGTGGAATGAAAAATAAAAGAGATAAATAAGTGTGCACTTTATAAAAAAATTTTTGATTTAGAAATTTCACTTTGTTTTAAAGCCTTTTAATGGTAGGTTTTGATAATGGCTCGCAATCTTACACAAAATTTACTTTGATAATATTTAAAACTATTATCAATTATGATTTCAAAAAAGAAAAATTTTTATAGAATGTAAATTGAAAGAAAATAAATAGATTTGATTTTCAAAAGAATAAACAACTCCTCTTTGTGTATACGAAAAGCCAGAAAAGGGGGAAGCAAAGACTTATCAGTTACAAAAAGGAGGGTCCATTTAGGACGATGAAATAGTATTATTTAAGCATAAATTTTAATAAAATTTTTAGTTAATAAAAAAGAAATTCCAAGTAATACTAAAGTAAATTTAACTTTAAAAAAGTTACATTTAAGAAATTTCTTTTAATTAGTGCAAGTACAAAATTAAAATAGCTAGTTTTTAGGCACAAGCTCTAATACATTGCAAGCTCGTTTGCTGCCCATCTTGCAAGCTTTATCAAGAGCGTTTGCAGAAAGATCAAAGCTTTGCTCAGTGCCATTTCCTTGCAGATACTTTGTCGCTAGCTCATAGCAAGCTTCACTGCTGCCATCATCACAGAGCGATTTAAATATCTCAAAAGATTTTTGCGTATCTTTTTCTGCACCAAGGCCACGCCCTAGCATATCTGCATAGATAAAGCAAGAAATTTTATCTTTATTCTCACACTCACTTGAAAGCTTTTTTGTAAAACTCTCGCAAGCTTTAGCGTCACTTTTATTAATGCACTCTTGCATATTTATATCCCAGTTTGCATTCAAAGATAGAAGAGCAAATGCTAAAAATAAAATGGATTTTTTCATAAATTTCCTTGGAAGAAGTTAGCTCCCTTTGGGGGAAAGGGAGCTATTACAAAAAGGAGGTTTCTTGTTGGACAAGTGGAATAATACAAGTTTCGTCTAAATTTAAAACCAACTTTTCTTTAACAAAAAACAATCTCAAACCAAATCTTTTTTGCTAAAGGCAAAATAGCCACAAACTAGCAAAATAATGCCTAGTAAAAGCGGATAAATAATCGCATAAGCTACAAATGTCGCTTTTGGAAAGGTGCTTAAAATAAAATAAGATGCAGTACCGATAACTGCTAAATTTGGATCAAAAAGACTAAGCGCTGCTATCCTGAAAAGCTCTATCGGATTTAGTATAGCAATAGCGTAAATAACGTACTCATCGACTGAACTTCTCATAAGAAGTCCAATTAATGCTAGATCAATAAATGCAAGCATTATAAGCCAAAGTAAAAACGCTACGCCTTGACCTGTCTCTTGATTTTTAATCACGCTTGAGATAAAAAAACCAAGCGATAAAAAAATGATACTTAAGCTAAAAAGTAGCCCAAAATAAAGTGTTAATACACTCCAAGGTATCGCAACGCCCTTGATAAAGCCAACCACCACGCAAAGCAAAAGAGCAAACAAAAGTGGAACAAAAACAACAAATGTACGACCCAGCGCCTTGCCAAAGTAATACTCTTTAAGGCTTAGCGGGAAGCTAAGTATGTATTCAAGCAAATTTGTATCTCTATCTTGATTTATGCTTCTTACGGTTGAGATGAGAATAAAAATAGGCACAATGATGACACAAATTTGAATAAACAAAAGCAGTGCTCTAGTAAGCCCAGAAAAGCCAAGTACACGTGAATCAGTCACGCCGCTAAATAAAAATCCTATCATCAAAGCAGAAAAAAGCGCAGCATATATCACAAACCATCTTGAGCGAAAAGACTCTTTAACATCAAGCTTTGCTATTAAAAAAAGATTATTCACCCTTGCTCCTTAAATTTTCTTCTTTGATTATCTTGCCAAGATCCATATAGACGCATCTATCTAATAAATTTGCTATCTCATCGATACGGTGTGAAATAAAAACAAGTGTTTTGTTTTGCGTGAAGTTATCAAGTAAATTTTTAAAAGAAAGCCTTGCTTTCACGTCAAGATTTGCCGTTGGCTCATCAAACATCAAAATTTCACTATCCTTAGCAAATGCGATTGCTATTAACATCTTTTGTTTCATGCCGCCAGAGAGCTTATAAAATGGCTTATTTAAATTTGCATGCAGATCAAGTTCTAAAAGCTTGCTAAATTTCTCAATCTCTTCAAATTTTACATTTGAGCTTTTGCAAACAAACTCACAAAGCTCACGTAGATTAAATTTAAGCGGTGGTGGGGTTTGTGGTACAAATGAGATAAATTTCAAAGCCCCTTTTCTATCTTTTAGAGTATTTACGCCATTTATCGCGATGCTTCCGCTATTTGGAATAAACTCGCCTAAAATGATACGCATGAGCGAGCTTTTGCCAGCTCCATTTTGTCCAAGTATTGCTATTTTTTCGCCAGATTTTACGTTTAGGCTAACATTGTCAAGTATCCTTTGCGAGCCAAAAATTTTAGTTACTTCTTTTATATCTATCAAAAATTTTCCTTATATGAGTTTTTTAAAGCCGTTGTCAAATTTCAGTGCATCTTGATGACACACATCAATACACCTACCACAAAGCGTGCAATCAGCGCCAGCTATCCTAAATATATTTTTGCTCTCGTCAAGCTTTGCTCCTTTTTTTGTCATAAAAAGTACGTGAGGCACTAGACAAACATCGGTGCAAACTAAGCAGTGATCGCATTTTTCTTTATCCCAGCTAACTTTTATGGCATTTGGTTTAGCTAGCACTGAGTAAGTAGCTCCAATAGGACATACATACCTGCACCAAGCTCTACGTGAGAAGAAAATTTCAACCATAAGCATGGCTACAACAAACCAAATAGCATGAAAATAACCATAGATAATAAATCTTGAAAAAATCCCAACAACATTAAAAATTTCAAAAACAAGGCTTGAACTAGCAAAGCTAAGGGTTAAAAATAAAATGGTAAAAACATATCGCCACTTTGTGTCAAAAACTCGTGGTTTCACTATCTTTTTAGCACGCAAATTTTCATGGATCTTCTCAGCTATTTCGCTTATCAATGAATAAGGACAGATCCAAGAGCAAAAGCCTCTACCACCAAAAATGATATAAAAGGCCAAGATACTAAGTGAGCCAATTATTAAATTTACATGGATTTCATGCGTCGCCAGAAATACTTGCAGGCTCATAAAAGCATCTGCCAAGTGAAAACCAAATATCCTTGAGGCACTGATGTCGCCTTCTAAAATTTGTATATCAACTCTATATGAAAGCACAAATAAAAGATGGACTAAAATAATGGTAAAAATACGCCAAAAACGTATACTAGGACGCTTTTTGCCATCTTTTGTAGTTGTGATTAACGTGCTTAGAAAGCTTACATTTCTAATCGTTGCACGAGTGTTATATTTGTCCATTTTTACTTTTTAAATTTAGAAATTTCATCTGCAAGGCTTTCAAGCTCGCTATCACTAACATTTGTAAGTAGCCCCTTCATAAGCGAGTTTTGCACCTTACCAGCTTTATAATCAGCTAGCTTTTTAAGCAATTCATCCTTACTTAGATGCGTTATATCAGGAGCTACGACACCTTTTGCGTTTGCACCATGGCATGGGGCACAAGTTGTTAGATATTGCTTGCTAACGCCTTCATTGTGCACTTTAGCCACACTTAGACTTAGCTCTTTTACCTTTTTTAGCTCATCTTCGCTGGCAAATTCTTCACTAGACTTTGGCTGCTCTTTTGTAAAATTTTGCTCTACTTTTGGCTGAGCATTAGTTGCTACTTTTTCCTTTTTAGGCGGAGTCTGGCTTAACATAAATACCATAATACCGCAAATCGCTACTGCTAAAATAATGGTTATAATCTTTCCTACTTTCATTATTTGCTCCTAAATTGTGTATTAAAATCACTGATTTCTTTAGCTAAATTTCTGATTTCACTATCATCCATTTTTTTAACAAGATCTCGCATTAAGACATTGACTTTTTCTTTATTTTTATAAGCGTTTATCATTGTATAAATTTCATTTTCACTTTTTGTTAAAAGAGATGGCCCAATGATGCCATTTGCGTAATCGTCGTGACAAGCTGAGCATTTTGTAATGAAATTTTTGCTAAGTCTGCCCTTTATAAGTCTTAAATTTATGGTTTGAAGAGGGGTTCTTACCATTGCTAAAGCACCGATTTGACGGCTTACGTTATTATCTTCAAGTCCAAATTTTACGCTCTTTTCGCCGTGCATATCGTATTTTATGAAGTCATTTTGTTTATTTGTGCTTTGGTTATTTTCTTTTTTTTCAACCTTTATGCTAGCACTCGTGGCTACATTTATTGGTTGCTCGCTGGCTGCTTTTTGCGCTTTGTCATCACTCTTTTCACAGCCGACAAATAGCAAAGCAGTAGCTACTAAAGACATTATTAATCTCATTCTTTCTCCTTATAAATTTCATCATAACTCATTTTTGGGGCTATATTTATAATTTTTACAGGGCAAACCTCAGCACACACCCCACACCCAACACAGCCATGCTTTATGAGTGGCAAATTTGCTTCGCTCATTACTATTGCACTATCGCCAACTGGGCAAATGCTGACACAAAGGTCACAAATTTGACCGATTTTGCCTTTTATCTTATCTTTTTCTGCCTCTTCCCTATCATTATAAACTTTGCGAACAAGCAAATCTTCAACGCTATCTTCGCTTAGTTTTTCTCTTTTTAGGCACATACAGGCATTTGCATTACTCAAGACAGCAACGCCCATTTTCACATCATCAACAACTTTTGTAGCATGATCTAACGCACCACTTGGACAGGCGAGCACACATGGGAAAAGATCACATAAATAGCAACCTCTCTTTTTAGGATCGATGTATGCTGTACCATTTGAATATCCATCTTTTATATCAAGCAAACTTATACTGTGATAAGGGCATACCTGCACACACTGACCGCATTTGACACAAAGATCATCGAAGTCATCAACCGCGCCTGGTGGTCTAAGATAGAGTTTATCACCGCTACTTTTTGGCAAAATTTTACCTATGCCATATCCTGTGGCAGCTGCGACTGAGCCTAAAATTATAAATTTCCTTCTATCCACGTTTTGCCCTTAACGCGTTAAAATTTGAAGCATCAAGTGGTTTTATCTTTGGCGTACTATCTTCAAGTAGCTTTACTGGCTCAGAAAATGGTGCAAGTTTGGCTAAAAAATTTAAGATACTAAAGACACTTGAGCCATAGAAAAACTGCAAATTCGGATAATACTGCCAAAGCTGATCGGCATACGATAGATGCATAAACGGCGTATCGCCATAGCCATCTTTATCTCTATCAAAGCTCTCATACTCATCATAATAATTTTTACTCCACCGATTTAATGCCATTTTATCACCTGGAGTGTCGTTCGCAACGATATCCATATTACCTATAAAATCATTATTTTCAAAGATGCTTGTCCCCTGAGTAGCGTGAAAATATACGCCAACTACGTTGTGTAAAATTTTATTGCCTAAGAAATTTATCGTTGAGCCTGGCTGAAACGGCGAGTTGTCAAGCAAAATTCCTCTCGCATTATAGATAAGTGTATTGTTTTCGATAGTAAAATTTGAAACATCTTTTAGACCAATACCGATACCAAAAGCGCCGTCGCTATCCATAACAAGATTATTTTTTATATTTGAGCCAGCCGAATACATAAAAAACATTCCGACTGCATTGCCGATAAAATCATTGTTTTCGACTAAATTTTGATTTGCATACATAAAGTGAAGCGAGTATCTACCGCGGATCGCTTTATTTTTTAAAAATTTATTGTGACTTGCATACCATGCAACCATATCGCGGCTATCATAAATATAATTGCCTTCTATTAAATTTTCATGGCTATACCAAAGTCTGATCGCATCACCCCTAAAGCCAAGACTGGCCCCTTTTTTAGAAGTGATGTTATTTTCAGTGATCTTTGAGCTACTGCACTCTTTAAAATCAATCCCAAAAAGCACATCACTCAAGTCATTTTGCGTAACCAAAACATTATTTGCTTTATCACAGCCAATGCCAGCATCTAGCTCACCAAGGTCATTTCCGCTACCGCTTATCTTTAAATTCCTAAGCGTAACATTTGAGGCAATAATCTTTACAACCGTGCCTTTACCATTTCCTTTTATGTGAGCATTTTTGCCCTCACCAACGATGCTAAGAGGCTTATTTACCGTTATACCCCCTTCGTAAACAGCATCTCCTAACCTTATCACGTCACCAGGATTTGCATTATTTATAGCATCTTAAAGGACGTTTGAGAAGCCAAAAACTGGCAAAAAAATAAGGGCAAATTTAAAAATTTTACGCATTTAACTCTTTTTTCTTTGAAAATACCGCAAGTATGCAAAGCACACTCATGACTATCATCACCCAAAATCCGATTGTTGGATAAGAGTGCGTAGTAAAGTGAGCCACGCTACCATCGCCTAAAACAGTTGGTGTAAATGGCTTAATCTTAAAGGCTCCCCACTCTTGCATATTATGCCCATACCAGTATAGCCAACCCACAAATGCACTCATAAATAGTACAGGTGCGATAATGGTTGGTACCATGAGAAGTGAGTTAAATTTACCATCATAGTATAAAAATGCAAGCATACAAAGTGTTGCGATGAGTAGATAATAAGGTGCGATAGCTCGCTCGACATTTCCGCCATGCTCCATAGGATACATGCCTATGTAGTGGTTTATCGTATTCATCTCGTGCACGTCTCCACTATATCCATCTACGTGAAAATAGACTGGGATTCCATTAGGAAAGGCTGCTTTTGGATAGTTTGGTGCTTCAAGTGCGACGTACCAGATGGGAAGAGACGGGGTACCGATCTCTGCTTTTTGTGTTATCATCTTATGAAGATCGCTCGCTACCTCTTTTGGCAAAAGGTGATTTTTATACTGAAATGAGCTATAAAGATTGTAGATGCTATAAGTATAAGATGGCAATTCATCGCCGTCAGCTATCCTTTGTTTAGCTCCATGCCAACCAAGAACAGGTAAGGTAAAACAAACAGTCATAATGACAAGTGCAACAATGGTATAAATTTTATATTTACTCATGGTCTCTCCTTTAAATTTTAAAATTCCATTTGCTAAAAATAAAATTTTAAAATTTAAAAGAGGGGCGAAATCGCCCCTTAAAAACTACATGCCTGCGTTTTCATCTATCCATTTTAGATATTCGATGATATTTTTGATCTCTTCATCATTCATGTGCTGATTTGGCATTCTAAGATTGAAGTAATCAATCATTGATTTAATGTAGTCGTCATTATAAAATTTAGCAGGATCTTTGATAAATTCTGCCACCCATTTTTCGCCATTTTCATGTCTTAGCAAGACGCCTGTTAGGTCTGGACCTGAGCTTACTTGACCGATAACGTGGCAACCATTGCATCCGCCTTTTAGATAAGCCTCTTCACCTTTTGCAGCAGCTGGGTTCATCGGAGTTGCGATCTCTTTAGCTAGGTTATTTTTAGCTCTTAAGCCAACGTCAGCTGTTTTAACCATGTATTGCCATACTTGGTACTCCCAAAGGATAGCGCCGTTTACGTCGCCTTTTTTATAAGCTTCGTCAGCTTTAGCTTTTACCTCTTTGATGTGGCCGTATTGATCAAGTGCGTCATCAACTAAAGCTTTTACTTTTGGATATTTCTCATAATGTTTCTCTTTTAGGTACTTAACAACCTCTTGGATAACATCGTCAGTTGCCTTATTAGTTGCGATTACTTTGTCGTATTCAGCTTTTAAAGCTTCTGGGCTTAGAGTTTTTAGCTTGTTATTTTTAGCAGATTCATATTTTTTATTTGGATCTTTAACAAGTAAATAACCCATCATCTCTAGGTGAAGTGCTGAACAAAACTCGGTGCAGTAGTATGGGAAGACGCCTTCCATATCAGCTACAAAATTTACTGAAGCAGTTTTGCCAGGCTCTAGTGAAGCGTGAATGTTGTAAAGGTCTATACCAAATCCATGAGTCTCATCTTGAGCGCGTTCTAGGTTTGTTAGGTGAATTGTTACATTATCACCTTTATTTACTTCGATGTGCTCTGGGTTAATGTGGCTTCTGATCATTGTCGCATAGACAGTTACATTTTTGCCATTTCTTTCAACTCTTTCTTGACCAGCTAGAGTTGCATATGGCTAGCCTCGCCTGTTCTTGAGTTTGTACCCATGTTGTAAGTAAGCGCTGGAGCTAGTTTACTAGCAGCTATTGAAACAACATCGTGTGGCTCACCAAGTGGTATTGGCATATCATAGATTAGATCCATTTTTGCACCAGTGATATCTATTAGCTGGTGATTTTGTGGATGAAGTGGGCCAACTGGGCTAAAGCGATCGATTGAAAGTTTATCAAGAGCGATTGCATATTTGCCAACTGGTTTTGCTGATTTGCCTTCCATTGTATCAAGGTGGCCGATATTGTAGTGAACATTTATCTTATCAAGCACTTTTAAATTTTTATAGTCCCATTTTACGATTTGACTATCAACGTAAAGTGAAGTATAAAGTACGCCATCTTGTGAGTCAAATGATGTATGCAGTGGTCCAAGACCAAGTTCGACTTGTCCGTGCATTGACTTTTCTCTATCTAATATAGGAATTCCGTATGGGTCAGTGCCAGCATACTCTTTTTTATCAATTAGCTCTTTGATCTTTCTAAAGTCATAAACTGATGCGTGAGTATCAAGCTTACCGCCAATAATGATGTATCTACCATCTGGCTTACGTCACAACCATGTGGGCTCTTTGACTCTGGGATCAAAAATAGCGCACCTGCTTTTACAGCAGCGTCTATTGTAACTACCTTGTGTCCATTTATAACTTTGTAGTTTTTCTTGTCTTGAACAAGTTTTTCTAAAATTTTCCAGTTATAAACGTGTAAGAAGTCAGTGTCATTTCTACTTGCACCTGCTTCAAATGGAGGGAGACCTTTTTCGATACCGCCAGTATACATCTCAGTATTTATTGAGTTTGTAAAGCCCCAGCCGTAGCTCTCGCCCTTACCAGCATCGCTTAGATCTTGCCAGTATGGTGGAAGCTCAAGAGAGAATGACTCTTTCTCATCGATCTTACCTTTTGGATAGTCAAATTTCCAAAATGTTACAGCACCTCTATAAACTGCTTCATAGTCATCTATTGAGTGGTAGTTGTTATCAAGTGGAGCTGCATATTGGCTAGCTTCGATAACATACTCGCTATTTGGGGTGATGAAGCTACCGCCGTGCTCACTCTTCATGATAGGGTTTACAACGATTTGAGTTGTCTCAAAGTCATGCAAATTTATAACTGCGATTCTTGGGTTAGCTTTATCGTTGATAAATAGATAATCACCAACATACTCACCATTTTTCTCACTGAAATTTGGGTGGTGTGTATCGCCCCATGTTATCTCTTTGCCCCTGATGTTGCCTTGTTTCAAAACAGCTTTTGACTCATTGTCATAGCCATATCCTTGCCAAGGCTCTGGCGTGAAAACGCCGATGTATTTATAAATTCTCATCGACGGAACGCCATAAACTAGCACTTGACCGCTTTGCCCGCCAGATGAAAAGACGATGAAATCATCTTTTTTACCGCTAGGCTGATAAGTTTTAGCAGCTGCAAGGACATCTTTTTCGCTTAGCCCACGCTCTTTCATGACTTTTTCAAGGTCACTACTAGCAGCACAAGCAGTAGTTAAAGATAGCCCAAGCAACGCAGCACTTGCGACACAAAATAACTTTTGCATTTACTCTCCTTTTTTAAAATGAATTTATCTCTAAACTCTTTATCTCATTGTATAAATTTACGCCATTTAAGACGCCTTTATCTATAAAAATTCTTTTTATCTCATTATTAAAAAGAGCCTTTTGTCCTTTTAGTTTAAGATCTTTGTCAAATTTATAGACTACTCCATCCCCATCACCTATAAAAATTTCATCCTCCATACACGCAAGAGCTGAAATTTTAGATTTTAAAACTTGCTTTTTAATTCCACTTTTAAAATCTAAAATTTCTCCATCTCTAAAGCCAAGCAAAATATCATTCCCTTTAAATTTACAGGCACTAAGTGGAGCAAAGCCAACACGCTTTTTCTCTTTTAAATTAAGCTCTTTATCAAGCAAAAATGCTTTGCCATTAAAGCTTGTAAAAAATAGCTCGTCATCAATTGGCAAAAGGCTTGAAATTTTATAAACATCTTTATAATTTTTAGTTAAAAGTTTATTTAGATTTTTATCAAAAACGCCTATGCTGACTTCATTTGCCATATCGCAAGCTACGTAAATTTTATTTTTAATTGCCGTAATTTGCGAAATTTTACAGCCGACATTTGGCATGGCAAATAAAAAATTTCTCTCATTTGCCACCTCGATAATCTCATTATTTAAATTTGCGATATAAAAGGATTCTCCATCATTTCCGCACTCTTGATTTTTATAAATCGTATCTTTTAGATCCAAATTTTTAATCTGCCCATCTTTTATAAAAACGATGCTTTGGTTGCTTTCATTAATAAAGCAGCCTAATTGCTGGGCAAAAGCTGTTATCAAAAATAAACTTATACAAAGCAGAAATCTCATAATCCAAGGCACTTTCATCATAAATTTATTAAGCAAAAAAAACTATACATACTTAACTCTTAAAAGTAAATTAGCGATTAATTTATTTTTTTAAGCTTTTAAAGAAAAATATCAATAAATTTTTTTAAATTTTATTATTTACATTATATAAACATTATGATTTAATCAATACTAATATAGTTTTAATAAAATTTATTATCTATAAAACTCTTCATTTTAGGTATTTTATGCATTAAAAATTAAATTATAAATAATTTATTAAAAAAATTATTTAAATTAGATAATTATATTAAGTAATGAGAATTTTTCTCAGCATTTAAGTAAAAAGCTAAATTTTATGTGTTTGATATATTTTTAGCTTAAAGCCATTGGTAATTTAAATTTGTTTAAATAGGCTATAATCCGCCAAAAAAAGGAGAGATAATGCTAACGCATTTAGATGAGAAAGATCGTCCAAAAATGGTCGATGTGAGCCCAAAAGATCCTACAAAAAGAGTAGCAACTGCTAGCGGGATCATCAAGATGAGCAAAGAGGCTTTTAGAGCGATAAAAGAAAATACTGGCAAAAAAGGCCCGGTCATCCAAACAGCTGTCGTTGCTGCGATAATGGGTGCAAAAAAGACAAGTGAGTTAATCCCGATGTGCCATCCACTAGCTATTTTAGGCGTGGATTGTGATATCGAAGAGCTATCTGAAATTTGTGCTTTTAAGCTTTATGTGAGTGTAAAAATAGAGGGCAAAACAGGCGTTGAGATGGAGGCATTAACTGGCGTAAGCGTGGGACTTTTGACCATTTATGATATGGTAAAAGCTATAGATAAAAGCATGGAAATAAGTAATATCGTATTAGAGAGTAAAACAGGAGGAAAAAGTGGCGAGTATATGCGATCTAAATAACAAAAAAGCAAAAATTGATTACCCAACGCATTGGGAATACAAAATAATATTTGACGCAGATGTCAATGTAGAAGAAAAGGTAAAAGAGATAGTAAAAGATAGAGAATTTAAGCTAGTTTTTTCAAAATTTAGCAAAGATAAAAAGTACGCTAGCTATGACTTAGCCGTACTTGTTTTAAGCGAAGAAGAGAGGCTAGAGATATTTTCAGCACTAAAACACGAAGCAAAATACGTTTTATAAGGTAAAAGATATGAACAATTTAGAACAAAATTTACATGATTATAAAAATAGTGATGGCTTATTAATAAGCATAAAAGCTCTTTGCAATAACTTCTTTCAAGATGCTGCGAACAAAGATATAAATGCTTTGCCAGAAATTTTAAAGGCTAAAATGAACGAGCTTTATGACAAAATGAACAAAGAAGATCTCATAAATGCAAAAAATCTAAAAAGTGCCATGGAGGGAATAAATCAGGCCATTGTCGGTGCTGAGGAAAAGGCACTTTACGAGCTACTTGATAAAAAAGATGAGCTAAATCGTGCAATAGAAGCAAAACGTGAAGAGATAAAAAATAGGCTCAAAATTTCATTTGAAGCAGCTGAAGAAGTCGTAAAAGATAGAAATTTTAGTGAAAAAGAGGAAATTTTAGAGCTTTTAAATAATGCGATCATTAGAGAAACAAGGCTTCTTGGTATCTTAAAAGAGAGCGCTCAAATCGCATTTTTAACAACTCTTGAAGGAGCAAAAGATGTCGAGGAAACAGCTGGTGCGATAGCTAAAAATATGACTTATGTTGCGATAATTGGAGGAGAGTTTAGCAAAGAGCGGATACTTGAAATTTCAAAAAACATTATCATAGCAGCAGCAAATTTGGCAGACGAGGGTCATATCTTTGCAAAAGAGTTGATAAGTGGAGCGATAAGTGGTACAAGAGATGGCATTTTAAGAGCCATAGAAAAGCTCAAAGACGAGGCGAGATTTGCTCCAGATGAGCTTAGGCTAAACTCACAACTACTAAATTTAAAAAATATTGATGAAGAATTTATAGCCTTGCTTAGAGAACTTGAAAAGGAATTTGAAAGTGTAGCAAGAAATGAGATCGAAAATGTGATAAATAGCGAGCTAGATACAAACCTAGCTAAATTTAAACGCATTAGCGATCAAGCAAGAGAGCAGATTATTTCAAGGATAGAAGAGTTAAAGTCAAACGGCATGGTAAAGCTTATGAGTGAGGCAAATAATAAATTTGAAGCCTTAAAGCAAGAGCTAAATGACAAGAGTAAAAAGCTAAAACTAAATTTTGATACAAACGACAAAATTGAAGAGATTAAACAAGAGATCGCTAATCTTGAGAAAAAAGCTAATGAAAAATTTGAAGACATCAAACAAATAGACATCAAATCAGAAGCCAAGAAATTTGGAGATAGGGCTTATCAAGCTGCAAAAGATCTATTAAATGTTATTAAAAAAGATAAAAAAGAGGATTAAATTATCAAGCTTATCTTGAAATTTTTCCTGAAAGATATTCGCACCATATATTCTTGCCAAGTGTGAAAATTTTTCCACACTTGGCTTTTACTTTCTAAAGCCTTAAAATCACAAAAATAGATAAAGTAAAAATACTCCCAAAATCAAGCGGTAGATGACAAAGGGCAACATCCTGATTCTTGAGATGATACCCATAAATAGCTTAACGCAAAGATAAGCGCTAACTGCACTTATAATGACACCAAGGGCAATATCGCTCCAAGGAAGCGCATTTGGGTCTTTTATGAGCTTGATGCTCTCAAGTCCGCCGGCTAGGATGATGACTGGGATCGACATCAAAAATGAGAAATTTGCACTACCCTTATGGCTAAAACCTAAAAATAAGGCTGCTGTCATCGTCACACCTGATCTTGAGACGCCAGGGATGAGCGCCACGGCTTGTGCTAAGCCTATGATAAGAGCAAATTTGATGGTCATTTCATATTCGCTTTTGTTTGATGAGCGAAGATCAGCAAAGTAAAGTGCTATGCCAAAGACGATCGTAGTAATAGCGATCACAACGCCGCTTCTTGCGTATTCTTCGATAATGTTGTTAAATAAAAGCCCAAAGATCCCCACTGGAATGGTAGCAAAGCCCACACACCAAACAAGCAAGCTATCACCTACCATCTTTCGTTGTGCGATCGAGGCAAAAAAGTCACGAAGTAGCTTAAAAATCGTATCTTTAAAATAAAAAAGTATCGCACTTAGCGTACCAACGTGCACTGCCACGTCAAAGGCAAGCCCTTGATCTGGCCAGCCAAGTAGCTTTGGCACCAAGATAAGATGAGCCGAGCTAGATATCGGTAAAAATTCGCTTATACCTTGCACCAAAGCCAAAACGATAACGTGAGAAATTTCCATAAAATGCCTTTTTTGATTTTAGATTGCAGTTGGGGATTTTACTCCCCCAAGATTAAACTTATATAAGTTCGCTAGCAAAATTTGCAAGTTTTTGTGGCGTAAATCCGAAGTGATCAAATAGCTCGTTAGCCTTTCCGCTAGCGCCAAAGCTATTCATGCCATAAACTGCGTCGGCAAATTTATACCACTCATAGCCAGTTGCAGCTTCAACTGCAATGATCGTCGTGTTTTTATCTAAAATTTTAGCCACGTATTCATCTGGCTGCTCGCAAAGTAGGTCAAAACAAGGAGCTGACACGATGTTTGCGCCAATGCCTTGTTGGCTAAGAATTTCAGCTGCTTTTACACAGAGCGAAACCTCGCTGCCGCTTGCTATAAATGTGATTTTTGCATCTTTTGCCGAGCTTAGCAGATATGCGCCGTTGCTAACCTCGCCAAATTCGCCTTTTGCAAGTGGGTCAAGCCCTTGGCGACTAAGCACAAAGGCACTTGGAGCGTTTAAATTTAGCGCCACGTGCCAGCTAGCTGTGTTTTCGTTGCCATCAGCTGGGCGGAAAGTGTAGAAATTTGGCATAGCTCTAAATGTGCTAAGCTGCTCTATAGGCTGGTGCGTCGGACCATCTTCGCCAACGCCTATACTATCGTGCGTGAAGACAAAAAAGTGCTTGATGCCCATTAGCGCTGCTATCCTCGCGCTTGGCTTTAGATAGTCGCTGAAAATGAAAAATGTCGCTGAAAATGGCAAGAAAAGACCGTATCTGGCGATGCCATTGTTGATAGCTGCCATGGCGTGCTCTCTGATGCCGTAGTGGATGTTTTTACCATTTGGGAAGTCGCCCATGCCCTTTAGCTCGGTCTTGTTTGAAGGAGCAAGATCTGCACTACCGCCGATAAAGCCAGGAAGTTTTTTAGCTATCTCATTTAAAATGACGTGGTTTGTATCTCTTGTGGCTAGCTTTTTGTCGCTAAAGTCTGGGAATTCAAGCCTGCTAAAGTCTGGATTAAGAAGGGAATTTAGCAAATTTTTACCCTCAACACTTAATGCCTCAACCTTTTTGTTCCACATAGCCTCTTCAAGATCGCCCTTTTCTACCGCACCTCTAAATCTTAAAAGCACGTCCTCGTCGATAGCAAATTTCTTCTCAGGATCAAAACCAGCTGCAGCCTTTGCCTTTTTGATGATCTCTTCGCCAAGTGGTGCTCCGTGGCTGTGGTGGCTGCCCTCAAGCTCCATTGCGCCGCGTGCTATGTGCGTGTTTGCGATGATGAGATATGGCGACTCTTTCTCGCTAGCTTGCTCAAGCGCAAATTCGATCTGATCGTAGTCGTGTCCATCGATACGCGCGACCTCCCAGCCCTGCGCCTCAAACCTCGCTTTTACATCCTCACTAAATGCGATCGCTGTGTCGCCCTCGATCGTAATGTTGTTTGAGTCGTAGATGAGCACAAGGTTGTCCAGTCTTAAATTTCCAGCTACCGAACATGCCTCGTAGCTTATACCCTCTTCAAGATCGCCATCACCGCAAAGGCAGTAAATTTTATGATCGATTATTTTATTGTCTGGTTCGTTTAGCACGTTTGCGGCGTATTTTTCTGCCATGGCTAGGCCAACTGCGTTTGCTACACCTTGACCAAGCGGGCCAGTAGCAACCTCAACGCCTGGAGTGTGAATTTCTGGGTGTCCTGGTGTGTTTGAGCCAAGTTGGCGAAAATTTTTAAGCTCATCAAGCTTAGATCGTAGCCACTTAGGTGCAAAAAGCTATAAACCAAACTTGAAGCGTGACCACCGCTAAAAACGAGCCTATCTCTGTTTAGCCATTTTGGATTTTTAGGGTTGTGTTTTAAAAAGTTGCTTAAAACCACCATGATATCAGCTAGGCCCATAGGAGCACCTGGGTGTCCGCTGTTAGCATTTTGCACCATGTCAGCGCACAAAAATCTTATAGTATCGGCTTGTTTTTTTAGCATATGATCTCCTTTTATTGCGTCAGATTATACAAAAAAGTGATTAAAACTTGCCTTGCATTTTTGTCCAAAATGTCTAAATAGTGATATAAATTTTTTAAATTTTTAGTAGTAAAAAAGCTAGAAATTTCTAGCTTTTATCTTAGGTGTTTATCTGTAAGCTCCAAGATCATCTTTGCTATGCCAGCATCTATCTGCCTTAGCGCCTCTTCTATCTCGCAAATAAGCTCATCTTTTTTCTTTTTTGCGCCCTCAAGGCCAAGTAAATTTGTAAATGAATTTTTAGCTAGGTCGTTATGCACAGGCTTTCCAGCGGCCGCCTCGTCGCTTGTAAGATCGATGATGTCGTCTTGTATCTGAAAAGCAAGGCCAAGCTTTAGGCCGATATCATAAATCTTCTCACACTCTGTTTCGTCTAAATTTACTATCATAGCGCCCATTTTTAGACTTGCAGCAATGAGCTTTGCGGTTTTGTGGATGTGTAAAAATACTAGCTCATCAAGGTTTAGCATCTTGCCAGAGAGACCAAATTTAGCCTTTGCTCTTTTGATGTCCTCTTTGTTCGTATTTTCAAAAAAACAATCCAGCGCCTGACCCAGCACCATGCCACTAACGCCAGCATTCTGGCTTAAAATTTCCACGCATTTTATACGTGTTTCAGCTGGTAAATCGGCATGTGAAATTTCATAAAAAGCATGCGTATTTAGCGCATCCCCTGCAAGTATCGCAGTTGTCTCGTCGTAGGTTACGTGAAGCGTTGGTGTGCCACGTCTTAGACTTGCATTATCCATAGAAGGAAGATCATCATGAATGAGCGAATAAGTGTGCATCATCTCAAGCCCTAAAGCCACTCTCATGGCCTTTTGCGTGAGGCTTTTATCCACGCTCTCCACCACGCCAAGAAGCAATAGTGCCCTAAAGTGCTTGCCTCCAGCCTTTAGCATAACGCCAAGCGCCTCCTCATAATAAGGATGAAAGCTAGGCGCCTTTGGCAAATTTACATTTAGAAATTTTACGAAGTCCTCAAGTAGGCTCATTTTGGCACTCTTGCAAAAAACTGAAAGTCATTTCTACTAAATAAAAGCACGAAATTTTGCAGATCGCTTATCTTTTCTAAAAGCTCCTCACGGTTGCTTACGCTCTCTTTGTTGTAGCCTAAAATTTTATCGCCGATCTTGATGCCAAAGATGTCGGCATTTGACTTTGGCTCGACCTTAGTAACGACTAAATTTTTATCGACCGTGATACCATAATCCACCAAAATTTTATCATCAAGCAAGCTCTCAGGCGACTTTGGCATGACGTTTAAATTTGGCAGATCAAGGCTTGAAGGGGCATCTATATCAAGGCTTTGGTTAAATTTCACATCCCCGCTTACTGGCACTTGAAAGAGCAGCTGCTCTCTATCGCGTTTTACGATGATGTCCAGTTTTGCGCCCTTTGGAGCAAAAAGCACCATCTCATTTAGCTCTCTTAGGCTCTTTGGTTTTATGCCATTTATCGTAATAAGCTCATCATCAACCATCATCATCTTGCCACGACCCAGTGGATCAACAAGCCCTACAAAAAATTTATCCTCTTTTTGCAAGAACTTCACGCCGATATCGCCGTAATAGACGTCATCGTAAGATACAAAGTGCTTTAAATAGCGGTTTGGTATAAATTTATCAGCTCCAACAGCTATGCCTATCATCTTACAACAAGGCGTATTTATCTCGCCAGTCGCGTTATACTCGAAGCTTAGCGTGTCAAAGTCGCCTAAATTTTGCCCTAAAGACTTGATGTGACCCATGACGGTGTTGTTTGCGTCATTTAAGATGCCAACCCAAGTGCTCTTTTTTATGCGCTCTTCATTGGTCTCATCAGCCATCACGACAGGGCTTAGCTCCTTGCTAGAGCGGACCAAAAAGAGCTGCAAATATGGGTCAAATTTGACATATTCACCAAGTGGCGCTCCCTCGCTTTTTGGCACTGCGATCAAATTTTTCGTGATAGCCACGCCAAAGTGTTTATTTACCGAGACGATTGAGTTTTTGTTCTTTTCAAAGCAGGCGTTAAAGTCCTCTTGCGTAGGCCTAGGATCGGCGTTTAGGCAAAGCGCCGATAGCAAAAAAGCAAGGGCAAATTTATAATTTAGTCTCATTTTATCCCCATCGAAGCAAGGCCGCCAAGCATCCTTGAAGCGGTGTTTTTCTTATCAGCTTCAACTGATTTTAACACGTCATTTACGGCACTTATTAGTAAAATTTGCATGCTCTCTTTGTCTTCAAGCAAGCTATCATCTATGCTGATATCAAGTATCTCGCCGCTGCCGTTAGCTCTCACGCTCACCAGTCCGCCGCCGCTTTTTGCTCCAAATTCTTTATTTTTGCTCTCTTCTTCCATCTGCTTGGCTTGCTTTTGCACGTCCTCAAGCATCTGCCCCATCTTTGAAAAGTCAAATCCCTCAAACATCGCCTACTCCTTTATGATCTCGTTTTTGTTATTTACATGCACGATGGTTGGCTTAAATTTCTTAGCTTTTTTAAATTTCATGCTAGCGTAAGCCACGATAATGACCACGTCTCCTACGCAGACTTTTCTAGCAGCTGCGCCGTTTAGGCAAATTTCGCCTTTTTTGCCCTTTATCACGTAGGTAGCGAATCTCTCGCCATTATTTACGTCTAAAATTTCAACCTTTTGATTTTCTATCAAATTTGCAGCCTTTATAAGCTCCTCGCCGATGCTGATCGAGCCAACATAGTTTAAATTTGCGTCTGTTACGACGGCTCTGTGGATCTTACTAGCTAAAATTTCTATATTCATTTTTACCTCTTTAAAAGCTCTTTTACTACTTCTTTGTCGCTAAATGGGTGCTTGACGCCCTTTATCTCTTGATATGGCTCGTCGCCTTTGCCAAGTATGACAAGCGCCCAGCCGGGTTCTAGCTTGCTAATGGCTAGTGCGATCGCCTCTTTGCGGTTGACGTTTCGTATCAAATTTTCATTTTTGCTCATACCGGCGCAAATTTCATCGATTATGCTCTCTGGCTCTTCGCTTCTTGGATTGTCACTTGTGACGATACAAATTCTTGCATATTTTTGGGCTATCGCTCCCATTTTTGGGCGCTTTGTCCTATCTCTATCGCCACCTGCGCCAAAGACCGCGATCAAATTTAGATGTCTAAGCGAGTTTAGCACCTTTTCGATACCATCTGGCGTATGAGCAAAGTCCACGATGACTAACGGATCGGTGCTAACCACTTCCATTCTGCCACTAACCCCTTTAAATTTACTTATCGCCTTTGAAAGTGTGGCTGTATCTGGGCGCTCTAGCAAGCAAACAGCGCCAAGTGCGGCGATTAGGTTATAAAGATTAAACTCACCTTGAAGCTTGAGTCTATCTCCACATCGCCATTTGGTGTCTTGATAACGGCGTCTATGCCGTCCTTTAACCCATAAACCACCGGCGCAAAGCTAGCTGGCTTTTTGAGCGAATATGTATAGGCATTTTTTGGGTTAAATTTAACTCCGCCATCATCAGCATTTATAAGCTTCATGCAATCATCATCAAAAAAGCTCGACTTTACCCTAGCGTACTCCTCCATGCTCTTGTGGTAGTCGAGGTGGTCTTGAGTCAAATTTGTAAAAATTTTTAGAGCAAATTTCAAGCTCTCTATGCGTTTTTGAGCTATCGCGTGTGAGCTAACCTCCATCACGAAGTACTCGCAGCCTTGCTCGCTGGCTGCTTTGAGGTATGAAAGAGTCCTTAAAATAGCACTTGTCGTAAGCGCCTTGTCATCTATCTGCTTGCCCTCTATAAATGCCCCTCTTGTGCCACTTAGCCCGCATTTTTTACCTAAATTTCGCAGGGTCTCGTAGATAGCCGCAGCCGTCGTGGTCTTGCCATTTGTCCCTGTGATGCCAACTATCTTTAAGCTTTCGTCTATTTTTAAAAGCTTTTTGCACTCCTCAAGGGTGATTATCTTAGCGCCATTTTTTACTGCGTCCTCTACAAATTTCGCATTTGCAGTGGTTTGCACAAAGTATGCACCCTGTTCGCACTCGTTTGAGTCATCTGTTATGAAGCTATTTTCTACTGATATTTTCATCGTTTTGTCTTTTTTGTATCTCTTTAAAAAGCTGATCTATACGCTCGTCGCCGCCAAACATCACCGCCGCACTCTCAAGGTAGTTCATGCTCATTTCGATAAAGTCATTTTTTATCAAATTTTCCAAAAATTCTAAAAAATCATCTTTGTTTGAGATCATTACCTTGGTTGAGAACATGATATTTTCAAAGACTTTTTTGAAGCTCCCGTCCTTATAAACAGCCTTTTTAAAGTCCTCGTAGCTGATCGCGTCTTGCTCTTCAAAATACTCATCGCTAGCCAATCTTGATTCTAAAATTTTTAAAATTTCATCCATTCCTTCATCATCTTCGCCAGCTCTTAGTTTATCCATAAAATAGTCAAATAAAAGTTTTGCTTCCTCTGCATTTTTCTCGCCAAGGGAGCAAATTTGTATCAAAAATAGTAAATTTTTATCCTGTGTCTTTTCGTAAGCTAGAGAGAAGTAAAAGATCGCTTCTTTAAATTTTGAGCGTTTAAAGTGTTTAATGCCTATTTTTTTATAATCTATCAATGTCAAATTCCTCGCCAATCGGGATATTTACGACCTCAAGCTCTGGGTGAATATCCATACGAAGTTGTCTTTCGAGTCCATATTTTAGTGTAGTTGTGCTAGCTGCACATCCATGACAATGCCCTGTTAGTCTTACATAAATTTTGCCGTTTTTTATGCCAAGTAGCTCCATGCCACCGCCATCATTTTCAAGCATCGGTAATACCTTTTGCAAACTCGCACTGACTGGTTTTAAAAGCTCTTCATCAGTAAATGGGATCATATTTTTTCCTATTAAATTTTTGGGCTATTATAGCAAAATAAAAATGCAAAAATAATGGCTATATTTTTGCTTAGCGCTAATTTTGCTTTATAATTTAAACCTTTTTGATACGCCTAGTCAGCTTTAGTTTTTAAATATTTGAGCTAAAATTTAGTAAATTTTTGATTATTAGTTTTAGGATAAAAGGGCAAATTTTGCCCTTTTTGTTTAATCTATTAGAAGCGATTTTATATCTACTTTTTGTTCAATCATCTTACTCTCGAGCATAAATTCTTGCGTAGCCTCAAGTGCTTTTATATCTTCAGGCGTGATCTTTGGACTAAAGTCATACTGCGGATACATCCTCTTTACCGCCTCTATGCTAAGCCCAGTCTCTTCAGCTGTAAATTTTAATGCCTCTTCCTCATTTGCTTTCATAAAAGCCAAAATTTCATCTTGAGCCTTTTTAAATTTTTCAACTATATCTTTATGCTTTTTGTAAAATTCTCCACTTGTGGCAGTAACGATGACTGGAGTGATGACGCCCTTGCCTGTTGTTACGACACTAAGTCCTGATTTTTTAGCATTATAAGCAGCTGGTCCAGCAAGAAGTGCTGCATCGACACTGCCATTTTCAAGTGCAGCTTGTGCAGCTGGAATGCTCATAGAAACGAACTCTACGTCATTTATGCTTAGACCGCCAAGAGCAAGATACCTAACCAAAAGCTCATTTAATATCGTACCTTTTGGCCCTGCTATTTTTTTACCTTTTAAGTCTTTGGCGGTTTTTATGCCTTTATCTTTAGCAAATATCGCAAAAGCTTCAGGTGCTCTTGAATAGGCACTTATAATCTTTATGTCAGCTTTATTTGCCGCGGCAAGTATGACTGAAGTTCCGCCCACGCAGTTTAGAAACTGGAGCGAATTTGAAGCTAGAGCTTGAGTCTGCTTTGCACCTGATGTTATCTCAGAGTACTCAACTGGTATGCCAAAAGATTTAGCATAAAAGCCTTTAAATTTATCGACGATTGAGGGGACGTTTAGTGGCGATTTGACATAGGTCATACCGATCTTATCTAGCTCACTTGCGTTTGCGACTAGACAAAGCAAAGAGGCCGCACACAAAATCTTAAAAAACTTTCTCATATTTGCTCCTTTAAAAATTTTCCAAATTATATAACTTTTTGCTTCGTTTTGGTTTTAATTATCATTTTATAAAATGCTAAATTTCACTCAAAATTTTACGCTTTAAGTTTATTAGCTCATCGCAAAGCAAATCTCTTGGCTTAGCTAGATTTGACAGGTCATAGCTTGATTTCATCCCACCTTTTTCAAGCAAAATTATCTCGTCTGCTAAATATAGAGCTTCATCGACATTATGAGTGACAAAAATGATGGTTTTACCAGCTTGAAGCTTTAAAATTTCAGCCTGCATGCTGGCTCTCGTAAAAGCATCAAGTGCTGCAAATGGCTCATCCATAAGGATCAAATTTGCTTCGTATGCAAGCACTCTAGCAAGAGAAACGCGCGAGCTCATGCCGCCAGATAGCTGCGAAACAGCGGCAAATTTAAAGTCGCTAAGCCCTATCATTGATATGAGCCTATCTATTTTTGCCTCGTCTATCTCATGCTTTTTAAGCGCAAATACGATATTTTCATAGACATTTAAAAAAGGCATTAGTCTAGGCTCTTGAAAGACGAAGCCAATCTTTGCTTGCTCTTTAAATTTTATCTCGCCAAGGCTTACACCCTCAAGTCCAGCAATAAGCCTTAAAAGAGTCGTTTTACCGCAACCACTTCTGCCAAGTATTACAGTGATCTTATTCTTTTTTATGCTTAAATTTAGCTCTTTTAGAACGTCGATACGCTTGTCATTAATAAAAAAATGCTTGGATAAATTTAAAATTTCTATCATTTTTCACTTCGCAAAAGGCTAAATTTAGATATCAAAAATAAAAATATCCTATCTATGAGTACGCCGCAAATTCCTATCGTAAAAATGCCAACAAATATCCTATCTGCACGCGAAAGCTCCTCAGCATCAAGTATGAGATAGCCTAGTCCGCTAGAAGCTGCGATCATCTCCGCTCCCACAATCGCTCGCATCGCGTAGCCAAAACCTATGCGCATACCGACAAAAATATCTTTTATGGCATTTTTTAGGATGATTTTGTAAAAAATTTCAAATTTACTAAAACAAAAAATTTTACCAACCTCAATAAGCTTCACATCGCAGCTAGTTAGCCCTTTTGAAATGCTTAAAAACATTGGAAAAAACGATGCTAGGATGATAATAATAATTTTTGGTGTTTCGTTTATACCAAACCAAAGTACCAAAATAGCAATAAGGCTAAGCGGCGGAACATTTCTAAAAAACTCTAGTATCCACTCGTAATAAATACTAGCTTTTGGAAATAGCGCCGCCACTCCGCCAAAAGCAAATGCCAAAACAAAAGCCAAAATATAACCAATAAATATACGCTTAAAGCTAATCGCCACATGCGTTATTAGCTCACCACTTAAGCTCATATCAAACATTGTTTTAAGTGTCGTAATAGGACTTGGCAAGATATAAGGTGTGAAAATTTCTAGCTCACAAACGACCTGCCAGAGGGCAAAGATCGCTAGGATCAAAATGCTCTTTTTAAAAATTTCTATCACAGCCCATCTCCATTATGACAGCCATTTTCACAGTATAAAAGCTCGATGATCTGATAGTTTTTAAGCTCGCTAAATTTATATGAAAATGCGTTTTGTATCTTTTCTTTGCTGCATAAGCTTAGTGTTTTTATGCCTAAATTTTCAAAAAATCCAGGAGGAATCGGACTTGATTCTATTTTGTTTATTTGTAAATTTATATCGTTTAACTCTTTAAAATTTTTCCATGTTAAAAATGTAGTTCGCTCTAATTTTAAAGAATTTCCAAGCTCTGCCAAATCCTCACAAGGCGTTGTTATATAAAGCCACTCACCTTCTTTTAGCTTCGAGCTAAGTTCAATGGCGCTTTCAATTAAAATGGGGTTTAAGCTTGAAATATTGTTTGAAAATTCTTTGAAATTTGATCTTATAAAATTTACAGCTCTTGGACAGCGACTGTCTAAAACCATACCTTTAGAGCATAAATTTTTATATGAATTTTTGATATCGCTAACATGATCTTTTTCGCACTCCACTATGTTAAAGCCCTTATTTTGCAAAAGCTCTTTTAGTGCAGAGAAGTCATACATATTTTTTACAACGGGATTTAGCCAAAGTAGCTTTCTCACGAGTTCTCCGTAATTTTAATAATAGAAATCAAGATTCTATCATTTAAAAATTTAAACCAAGTAAAAAGAGCCTCTTATGACTAAAATCATAAAAGATAGGCAGTACAAAAATATAAATTTAGCCTACACTTTTATATCTAATTTCTGTTTTTGCTCCACTTTTTCCATTAGTTTTAGTATATCAACTCCGTTTTTCTCAAGTTGCATTAGCTCCTTAAGATAGGCAAATTTCTCATCTTTGTTGATGTCGTAAGTAGCCAGTTTCTCGCTTCGTCCGATCACTGAAGCATAGACTTTGTTGCCATCAAGTTTGTCCGTATTTTGCACATTATAAAGCGAGAGTACACCCTCTACCACCTCTTTAAAATCCGCCCCACTCTTCATGCCAGCTTTCATGAGCATAAGAAATCTCTGTCTGCTCTCTTCATCAGTGAAATTTATATTTTGTAGCGTCTGGTACTCAATTGGTGGCTTATTAGTGCTTGTTAGCATAGAGATAGCCTTTTTGCCTATCGTAATGCTCTCCACACCGACTCTTTCGCCAAGATACTGCCTAAGTGCATAATCAATCCACTTATCTTTAAACTCATCTATGCTTAGGTCTTTATCAAGTATCTCAAACCCTTCCACGTGGCTCTTGTGACCAAGCCCAAGAAGTGTGTTATCAAGTTTTGATGTATACTCTTTTGCAAAGAGATCGATATCTGTTGGATAATATCCTATGATCTCTTCGTGAGCTCTGCCAAAGCCAAGTGCTTTGGTCTGGTTGATAAAATTTTTGAGATCATTTATCTCATCTTGGCTGACTTGTTTGTCATATCCCATGAGCTTGCCCCAGATGCTTATCTTGCCATTAGCAGCTATGCCTGATAGCGAGAAATTGCTAGCAAATGTTAGATTCTCACTATTTTTTTGAAATTTTGTCGTATTTGTTTCATTTAAATTTATTGGCTCACCTCTAGTATCGGTATGACTTTTTTGCTCATCAACCAAACTACTAGATAAATCATTTAAAGAATTTTTGCCTGTATTTGGTTTAGTATTATTAGTATCAAGCTCTTGCGCTCTACTACTTTGCGAGCCAATATAAAAATTTGTCCCAACTCCATTTACACTACCTATCATCTCAAATCCTTTGAAATTTATTAGATGCCTGAAACAAATATCGTCTTAATAAAATAAAATTTTAGCATAGAGTTCAAAGGTAAAAATTTAAAATATATGATTTTAGATTAAAGGATTTACAACTTTTAACTATAAAATTTATGGTTTTGGTTAATAATTTTGGTAGATAATTAAAGAAATTTATAGCTTTAAAAAACTTTTGGAAAAAGGATTTTATTTTAAAAGTGGGAAATTTTATATAAAAAATAAAAAAGAGAGCCGAAGCTCTCTAATAATTATTCAACTACTAGCTCTATATAAGCCATCTCTGCCGCGTCGCCTCTGCGAACACGAGTCTTGATGATTCTTGTATAGCCACCATTGCGCTCTTTGAATTTTGGAGCTACTTCAGTAACTAATTTATTTGTTGTTTCTTTGTCTTGTAAAGAAGCAAATACTGCTCTATGAGCATTAGAGTCACCTTTTTTAGCTCTTGTGATTAGCTTTTCAACATAGCTTCTAAGCTCTTTTGCTTTTGGTAAAGTCGTCTCTATCTTTTCACTTTTGATGATAGCTATCGCCAAATTTTTAAGCAATGCAGATCTATGAGATGACGTTCTACCAAGTTTGCGATATCCGTGTTTATGTCTCATCTATTGTCCTTTTATTCTTTTACACTCATTTGTGCTTTAAGCTCGGTTATTTTCTTTCTTAGTTGCTCTTTGCCATCTTTTAACACATCGGCACCAACTGGATAGCCTATCTCTTCCATAACCGCTTTAATCTCTTCAAGAGATTTTTTACCTAAATTTTTAAGCTCTTTAAGCTCATTTTCGTCCATTAGCGCAAGCTCGCCAATAAATCTAATATCAGCTTTGTCAAGGCAGTTGAAGCTTCTAGCGCTTAAATTTAGATCTTCTACGCTAGAAAGTAACTTTGAAAACTCACCGCCTGCACTTGAGCTAGTAACTGGAGTACTAACATCAATATCTAAAATTCCTTTAAATACTGACATTTGTTGATACATAGCTTCTAAACAATTTTTAAAAGCCTCTATCGGACTAACTTGACCATCAGTTGTTATAGTAAATACGATCTTTTCATAGTCCGGATCATCCTCAACTAAGACATTTTGTATATCATAAACTGCTTTTTTAACAGGTGTAAAAAAAGCATCAAGTGCGATATAGTCGTCTTCAATCTCTTCTCTGATCTCTTCACTAGGAACATATCCGATACCTTTTTGAATGATAACTGAAAAATTTAACTCAGCATCTTCGTTTATTGTAGCAAGGTATGCGTCTGGGTTAACGATCTCAACTAGATCATTATTTAGATCAGCCCCAGTTATCTCTTTTGGTCCTTTAAAGCTATACTCTATAACTTCGCGCTCACTGGTACTTTTTAATTTAAATCTGATCTTTTTCAAATTTATAATAAAAAAAGCTACGTCTTCTAGCATACCACGCATACTATCAAATTCATGCTAACGCCTTTTATCTTTACACCAATAGGAGCAAAACCTACTGTGCTTGTGTAAAGAAGACGACGCAATGGGTGAGCCAAGGTAACAGCATAACCCGCCTCAAAAGGATATGCTGTAATGTTAGCAACATTTTCACTAACACTTTTAACTTCAATTTCAGTTGGCATATAAGCTGATGTAGTAATCTTTCTCATCTTTATACCCTCTATTATTTTGAATAAAGCTCTACTATAAATCTTTCCTCAACAGGAATGATAACCTCTTCTCTTTCTGGATTTCTAGTGAAAATTCCAAATTTTTTCTCTTTTTCAACATCTACCCAAGCAACAATACCAGTTTGTGCTGTAAGATCTATCGCACGAACAATTTGTGGATTGTTTTTAGATTTTTCAACAATCTCTACTTTTGCACCTGGCTCAACTCTATAAGATGGGATGTCCACTCTCTTGCCATTTACTAAAATATGTCCGTGAGTTACAAGCTGGCGAGCAAAACGACGAGTTGTTGCAAAGCCCATTCTGTAAACAACATTATCTAATCTTTGCTCTAGTAGTTGAACCAAAAGGGCACCAGTATTGCCCTCGCGGCGTGCTGCTTCTTGGAACAATCTTCTAAATTGTTTCTCTGAAACACCGTACATAAATTTAGCTTTTTGTTTCTCACGAAGTTGTAAGCCATATTCGCTTATTTTTGCTCTTCTTTGTCCATGTTGTCCTGGCGCATAAGGTCTTTTTTCAAAAGCACTTTTACCAGCAAGTCTTCTTTCGCCTTTTAACGCAAGAGACACACCAAGACGTCTTTCTAATTTTTCAACAGGTCCTGTATATCTAGCCATAATAATTTCTCCTATTTTTCTCTAATTATACGCGGCGGCGTTTTGGCGGTCTACAACCATTGTGTGGTAAAGGTGTAATGTCTTTAAAGAAAGATACTTTAATTCCTTCAACAGTTCCTACACTTTTAACAGCCGTTTCACGTCCGCTACCTGGACCTTGAACCTTAATACCAACTTCTTTTATACCATGCTCTTTTGCCTTATTTAGAGCATCTTCAACTGCCTGTTGGGCTGCATAAGGAGTTGATTTTTTACTACCTTTAAAGCCTAAGCCACCTGCACTACTCCATGCAATAGCATTTCCCATTTCATCAGTTACAGTTACCATAGTATTGTTAAATGTTGCACTGATATAAACGATACCTTTGGCTATACTTTTTCTAACTACTTTTTTCTTAACAATTTTTCTTTTCGCCATTTATTATCCTTTAACCCTTGCCTTACTTAGTAGCTGCACCGACAGTTTTACGTCTGCCTTTTCTGGTTCTAGCATTAGTTTTAGTCTTTTGACCACGAACAGGAAGACCTTTTCTGTGGCGAAGACCTCTATAACTTCCAAGATCCATAAGAGCTTTGATATCCATAGCAACTTGTTTTCTCAAATCACCCTCAACGATATGATGCTCTTGAATTTCTTTACGAATAGCTGCCGCTTCGTCTTCACTAAGCTCATAGACTCTCTTGTCATAAGAAATTCCAGCTGCGTCAAGAATTTGACGAGATTTATAAAGACCTATACCATAGATATAAGTCAAACCATACTCTATTCTCTTTTTGTTTGGTAAATCTACACCTGCAATACGTGCCATGCCTTATCCTTGTCTTTGTTTATGTTTTGGATTTTCGCAGATAACACGAATTATGCCACTACGTTTGACAATTTTACATTTGTCACACATCTTCTTTACAGAAGGACGAACTTTCATTTTAGTCTCCTAAAAATTTATTCCACTTTTTTAGGGGCTGCATCAGGTCTAAAGAAATAATTTAGACCAACTATTTTCAAAATAAGTGGGGAACTTTGAAAATAATTCTTCATACAGCTTTTCGCAAAGCTTAGATTTTATCCAAAACCAGCTTTAATTTTACTTAGCATATTTACCACAAAGTCAAATTTACTTATATCTATAAGTGATCCTGCCCTTGTCTAGGCTATATGGCGTAAGTTCTACTTTTACTCGGTCGCCAGGCATTATCTTTATATAATGCATTCTCATCTTACCGGCGATATGACATAAAATTATATGTTTGTTGTCAAGCTCAACTTTAAAAGTTGCATTTGGCAGTGCTTCAACAACATTTCCATCAATCTCAATGACATCGTCTTTTGCCACAAACTCTCCTTTCTTTAAATTTTTGCTATAAATTTTATGCTTGGCTTAAAATTTCGGCTTTGCCATTAACTATCGCCATACAATGCTCATAATGGCTGGTTCTTAAACCATCTTTTGAGGTTACTTTCCAGTTATCGCTTCCTAAAACTGGCGTGCCGTCTTTTTGGCAGATCATCGGCTCTATACAAAAAACCATTCCATCTTTTATCTTTGGTCCGGCTTTTGGGTTATGTCCCTCAAGGTAGTTTGGAATTTCTGGCTCTTCGTGTGGCCTTCTACCTATACCGTGACCACAATATCCACGCAAAGGCACATAGCCTCTACCTAGTATAAATTTCTCAAGCTCGTAGCAAATTTCTTTAAAATGCATACCAGCTCTTATGAAATCTATCGCAAAATATAGTGCATCTTTTGAGCAAGCTATCAAGGCTTCATCTTCTTTTGAAATTTTACCAACCCCAAAAGTCCTAGCTGAATCACCAAAATAACCATCTAAATTTGAGCCAATATCAACACTAACGATATCGCCCTCTTTTAGTTTGTATTCATTTGGAATTCCGTGGATCACCACTTCATTGACGCTTATGCAAGCTGCATTTGGGAAGCCATAAAGACCTTTAAAAGCAGGTTTTGCCCCAGCAGCCCTTATCATATCTTCACAAATTTTATCTATCTCAAGAAGGGAAATTCCAGGCTTTATAATCGTAGAAATGTAATCAAGAGTTCGAGCGACGATCTTGTTCGCCGCTCTCATTTTCTCTATCTCAGCTGGTCTTTTTAGCGTGATAGCCATTTTATAGACCTACTGCACTTAGAGTTTGGTATTTATTTGTATAAGACTGAGCTTCTATACGTCTCATAGTATCAAGTGCTACTGAAACAACGATAAGTACTGACGTGCCACCAAAATAAAATGGAACACCCATAGTCTTTACAAGTACCCAAGGTAGTGTTGAAATGATACCCAAGTATAAAGCACCGCCCAAAGTTAGCCTGCCAGCTACTTCATTTAGATAGCTAGCTGTACTCTCGCCTGGCCTAACACCTGGGATAAATCCGCCTTGTTTTTTCAAATTTTCACTTATATCTTTTGTGTTAAACACGATCGATGCATAGAAAAACGCAAAGAAGATGATAAATAAAAATGTTAAAAAGTTAAACATATAGCCATTTGGACTTAAAAAGTCGTTGATAGCTTGGATGATCGGATTTGTACTAGCTTGTAAAATAGTACTAGGAAACATCAAAATCGCACTAGCAAATATCGGTGGGATAACGCCGCTTAAATTTACTTTGATCGGTATATAGTTCATTATACGTTTGTTTTGATTTTCCATTATCACTTTTCTTGAGTAAGAAATAGGAATACGCCTTTCGCCCATCTCGACAAATATAATAGCACCAATAGTAGCTAAGATAATCACCAAAATAGCGATAACTGTTAGGAAATTCATCTCAGAAGTATTTACCAAATTTACAGTTCCACCGATCGCACTAGGTATGCCAGAGACGATACCAGCAAAGATGATAAGACTTATACCGTTGCCTATACCACGCTGTGTTATTTGCTCACCTATCCACATAAGCAGCATAGTTCCAGTTAGCATAGATACAGCAGATATCGCGATAAATAAATTTATATCTATCATGATAGCTTGTTCGCCACCGCGTCCGCTTAAGCTTTGAAGTCCAATAGAAACACCGATTGATTGCACAAGAGTGATGACAATTGTTGCATAGCGTATAATTTGCATATATTTTTGCATACCGTCACGCTCTTTTTTCATCTGACCTAATTTCGGAAATGTTGCTGCTAAAAGCTCCATAATGATCGAAGCTGTAATGTAAGGCATAATACCTAGAGAGATTATACTTAAACGCTCAGCAGCTTTACCGCTAAACATATTAAATAGACCCAAGGCATTGCTATTGTTTGAATTAAAAAATTCTTTAATTACGTCGACATTAACACCAGGAACTGGCACATAAGCCAGTATCCTGTATGCGAACAAAAATGCCAACGTGATTAAAATCTTGTTGGTCAGTGTTTTATCCATTATTTTGTTCCGCTAACGCTAACGTTCTCGTCTTTAATCTTAGAAGCAAGAGCTTTTGCGCTTGCACCAATTAGTTTTATCTTAGTAACGCTCTTTGAAATTTTATGAACGCTAGCTATTGTTGCTATTGAAATTTCAGCAAGCTCTTTTATAGCTGTGATCTTCTCAACATTGATAACATAAGGTTTTTCAAATTTTGATGCAAAGCCTACTTTTGGAAGACGTCTTTGAAGTGGTTGTTGTCCGCCTTCAAAACCTCTTTTTTCATTGTAGCCTTTTCTTGCTCTTTGACCTTTGTTACCTTTGCCAGCAGTTTTACCATTGCCACTGCCTTGACCACGACCTATTCTTTTAGATGCGTGTGTTGAACCTGCTGCAGGTGTTAATTTTTCTAATGCCATCTTAACTCCTTTCTCTTAGCTTTTTAGCAAACTAAGTGCTTTGATAGTAGCACGAACGACGTTTGCTGAGTTGTTTGAGCCAAGTGATTTAGTAAGGATATCCTTAATACCTGCAAGCTCGATAATAGGACGTGCACTACCACCAGCGATAACACCAGTACCCTCGCTAGCTGGGCGAAGTAGCATTCTACTTGCGTTGTATTTTACCTCTACATCGTGAGGGATAGTTGTGCCTTTGATCTTAACATGGATAATATTTTTAAATGCGTCGTCAATTGCTTTTCTCATCGCATCTGGCACCTCTTTAGCTTTGCCATATCCAAAGCCAACTAGGCCATTTCTATTACCAACAACAACTAAAGCTGTAAATCTAAATCTACGACCACCTTTAACAACCTTTGTAACCCGACCGATATCGACGATTACTTCTTCAAATTCTTCTCTATTATATTTTTCCATCGATTTTCCTTTGGGTTATAGCTTGATGCCATTTTCTCTTAAAGCTTCAGCAAATGCTGCGATAACGCCATGATACAAATAACCATTTCTATCAAAAACTGCAACATCTATCTTCTTAGCTTTTAAAGCCTTAGCAAATTCTTTAGCTAAAGTGACCGCACCTTCTTTATTTGCTTTTATGCCTATTTTTCTACCATCTACTGCTGCTAGTGTAGTAGCAGTAACGTCATCAATTGCTTGAACATAAAGAGTTCTGTTTGATTTGAAAATAGAAACTCTTGGGCAAGTTGCAACACCAGAAATTTTACCTCTGATTCTTCTTTTTCTCTTAATTCTAAGAGCGATTTTTCTTTTTAATACTTTTGCTGTCATTTACCGCTCCTTACTTCTTAGATGTCTTGCCCGCTTTGCGGATGATGCGTTCTTCTAGATATTTAACGCCTTTGCCTTTATATGGCTCAGGCGGTCTAAATCCTCTAACTTGAGCAGCCACTTGACCTACTACTTGTTTGTCATCGCCTTTGATAGTAATAACGTTTTTCTCAACACTAGCTTCAACGCCTGCTGGTAGCTCATAGTTGATAAGGTGTGAAAAACCAAGAGAAAGCTCTAAAATTTTACCTTTTGCAGCTGCTTTGTAACCAACGCCGTTGATCTCAAGCTGGCGAGTGAATCCCGCAGTGATACCAGTTACGATGTTGTTAGCAAGTGCTCTATATGTTCCCCAGTAAGCTCTACTTTGGCGATCTTCGCCTTTTGGAGCAAAAACTATATGACCATTTTCTATCTTGACATCAACGTGACCTTTTGTGTCAAGCTCTTTTATATGATTGCCCTTTTTAAATTTTAGGACATTATTTTCAACGCTAACGTCTACACCACTTGGGATAGCGATAGGCTGTTTTCCAATACGTGACATTTTTTTCCTTTACTTGTCTAGGGTGTTCCTACATTTACGAATAAACACCACAATGCCGTAAATTTTATCGTCAAATTTGACGAAACCTTCATTGAATTTCTAAATTTAGCTTTGGCAAAATCTAAAATTCTACCAAGCTAAAAATTTAACCTTACCTTCATAAGGTTAAATAGCGTTTAATGCAGTTTATTACCAAACCGTACAAAGAACTTCGCCGCCAACGCCAGCTTTACTTGCTTCAATACCGCTCATAACGCCTTTGCTTGTGCTAACGATAACTGTTCCGTAACCATTTTTAAAACGCTTAATGTCGTCTTTGCCTTGATAAACACGGCGACCAGGTTTTGAAACCCTTTTAAGCTCGTTTATAACGCTTCTGCCGTACTCATCATACTTTAAAACTACGTTTATAAATTTCTTGTTACCTTCTTCGATAACGTTGTAGCTCTCTACATAGCCTTTTGCTGCAAGGATAGAAAGAGTAGCCTCAACAACCTTAGAATGAAGCAATTTCGCAGTTTCAAGCTTTCTCATACTTGCATTTCTAATGCGTGTTAATCCATCTGATATTAAATCGTTTAACATTTCTCTTCCTTACCAACTTGCTTTTTTAAGACCAGGTATCAGGCCTTCGTTAGCCATTTTTCTTAGGCAAACACGGCAAATTCCAAAATCTTTATAAACAGAGTGCGGACGACCGCAGATTTGGCATCTTGTATAGCCGCGAACCGCAAATTTTGGCTTGCGTGCAGCTTTTGCTATCATTGATTTCTTTGCCATTTTACTTTCCTTTTGCAAACGGCACACCAAATAGCTCTAGCAATTTGAATGCCTCTTTATCATTTTTAGCCGTAGTAGCAATCGTAATATTCATACCATGAGTTCGTAAAATTTTATCATACTCAACCTCTGGAAACATTAGCTGCTCACTAAGACCGAAGTTATAGTTTCCACGTCCATCAAAACCATTTTTTGGAAGACCACGGAAGTCTTTAACTCTTGGGAGAGCAACGCTGATTAGCTTATCTAAGAAAGCATACATTTGCTCTTTTCTCAGAGTTACTTTGATACCAACAGGAAAGCCCTCGCGAACTTTAAAGCCAGCAACTGATTTTTTAGCATCAGTGATAACCGCTTTTTGTCCAGCGATAAGTGAAATGGTATCAGCCATATTTTGAAGCACTTTCTGATCTTTCGCAGAGTCTCCAGCGCCTACACTGATCACGATTTTCTCAAGCGCAGGGATAAGCATTGGATTTTTGATGTCAAATTCTTTTACGAGAGCTGGCTTGATAGTTTCGTTAAATTTATCTTTTAATCTACTCATATCTCTTATCCTTCAACTTTCGCGACGTTTGATATATCAATTGGCATCTCTTTATTTACGTGACCACCATTTGGAGTTTTTTCGCTTGGTTTGATAGCTTTTTTAGCTATTTTGCATCCCTCAACTATAACCTGACCTTTTTTTGCAAGAACTGCTAAAATTTTACCAGTTTTGCCTTTATCGTCACCAGCGATGATCTTAACAGTATCGCCTTTTTTGACTTTAAATTTTACATTAGCCATTATAAAACCTCCGGAGCTAGCGAAACAATCTTCATAAAGTTAGCATATCTAACTTCACGTCCAACTGGTCCAAAAATACGAGTGCCGACTGGCTCTTTTTTGCTATCAAGTATAACAGCTGCGTTCTCGTCGAAGCGGATTAGCGAACCATTATCTCTTTGAACCTCTCTTTTAGTTCTTACAACAACAGCTTTTACAACCTGTCCTTTTTTGATCTTACCATTTGGAAGAGCTTTTTTAACAGAGCAAACTATGATATCGCCAAGTGTAGCGTATCTTCTTTTGCTGCCGCCAAGAACTTTTATACACATTAACTCTTTTGCACCGCTGTTATCAGCAACTGCAAGTCTTGTAAAACTTTGAATCATTACTCAACTCCCTTTGCCAATACAGCTTTTAAGCGAAAATTCTTGCGAGCTGAAAGTGGTCTGCACTCAACTGCAACAACTGTATCGCCTGCTCTTGTCTCATTTTTCTCATCATGAACTAAATACTTCTTAAAGCGTTTTACAAATTTATGGTATCTTGGGTGCATAACGCGTCTTTCTACCAAAATAGTAGCTGTTTTATCTCCAGCTTTTTGTAAAACAACACCTTGAATTTCTCTTTTTAATGCCATTTTACGCCCCTTGTCTTGTTGCACTAATTGCAGTGTTGATCTGAGCTATCTCTTTGCGAACAGCACTAATCTCATTAGGGTTGCTTAACTGCATAGTTTTTAGCTTTTGTCTTAAAGTAAATAAAAGCACCTTTTTCTCTTTTAGCAACGCGTTTAATTCTGCAACGCTCTTATCTTTTAACTCAGTATATTTCATTTTCACTCTCTCGCGTTACAAATTTTGATTTGAAAGGAAGTTTGTGTAAAGCCAAAGTTAGAGCTTCACGAGCCAACTCTTCGCTAACACCAGCCATTTCAAATATTATACGACCAGGTTTGATATTCATAACCCACTCTTCAACTCCAGCCTTACCTTTACCCATACGAGTTTGTAGAGGTTTTTTAGTAAGTGGCTTATCAGGGAAAACCCTAATCCAAATTTTAGCCTGTCTTTTTACGTGACGAGTTAGAGCTTGACGAGCAGCTTCTATTTGGCGAGAATTTATTCTACCAGCCTCAACAGCTTTAAGTGCAAATTCGCCAGTTGCTAAAGATGCTCCACGAGTCGCATAACCACGGTTGCGACCTTTCATTTGCTTACGAAATTTAGTTCTTTTAGGCATCAACATAATTATTTACCTCTTCTTGCTCTACGTGTTTTCTTAGGCGCCTCTTCTTCAGTTTTCTCAGGTTGAACACCTTTTTGAAGAACCTCACCTTTAAAAATCCATACTTTAATACCTATGTTTCCATAAGTTGTATGAGCCTCAGCTACACCGTAATCGATCTTTGCTCTAAGAGTATGAAGCGGAACGCGACCTTCTAGATACCACTCGGTTCTTGCCATCTCAGCGCCACCTAAACGACCAGCAACTGAAATTTTGATACCTTTAGCGCCTGATTTTTGAGCACCTTGGATAACTTTTTTCATAGCACGTCTAAATGCGACACGCTTTTCAAGTTGCATAGCTACGTTTTCAGCAGCAAGTTGAGCTGAAGCTTGAGCTTTTCTTTCTTCTTTGATATTTACATTTACTTCTTTACCGATAAGTTTACTAACTTCGTTCTTTAGGTTTTCAACATCTTGACCTTTTTTGCCAATGATGATACCAGGACGAGCTGCAACTACGGTTACACGAAGTTTTTTAGCCGTTCTTTCGATTAGAATTTGGCTAATTCCTGCATAGTAAAGTTTTTTCTTTAAAAATGCACGAATTTTGTAATCTTCACCGATATTTTCAGGAAGACTTTGTTTGGTTGGAAACCATCTAGATTCCCAGTTGCGGTTAATTCCTAGTCTAAGACCTATTGGATTTACTTTTTGTCCCATATTATGCTTCCTTCTTTTCAGGTTTAGATACTTCTACCATTACATGAGAAGTAGGTTTGCGAATTTTGCTCGCTGTTCCTCTTGCTCTTGGTCTAAATCTCTTTAATACAGGACCAGCGTCAACGCGGCAACTAGTTACTACAACCTCTTCTGGCTCAAATCCACCATTTGCTACTGCTGAGCTAATAGCGTTTGCTATAAATTTAGCACCACGATTTGGCATAAATTGCAAGCTTGCAAGCGCTAGCTCGGCATTCATGCCTTGAACTTCTCTTGCTATAAGTCTTGCTTTTGTAGGAGAAAGTCTTACGAATTTTATAATTGCTTTACTCATATTATCTCCCCTTACTTGCCGATTTTCTTTTGCACTGAGCCTTTGTGACCCTTAAATGTGCGTGTTGGAGCAAATTCGCCAAGTTTATAGCCTATATGATTTTCTGTAACATATACAGGAATAAAGCTCTTGCCATTATGAACGTTAAATGTTAGTCCAATCATTTCAGGTACAATCGTGCTACGTCTTGACCAAGTCTTGATTGGTTTGTTATCGTTTGCATTTTTTGCGGCAATAACTTTTTTCATTACATGATCATCTACGAAAGGACCTTTTTTGAGTGATCTTGCCATCTCTATTTTCCTTTCCTTCTTGAAATTATAAGCTTATCGCTAGCTTTTTTACGGCGAGTCTTAGCACCTTTGGTTGGTTTACCCCATGGAGTAACTGGGTGACGGCCTGAATTTTTCTTACCTTCACCACCACCGTGTGGGTGATCAACTGGGTTCATAGCAGAACCACGTGTTTGTGGGCGGATACCGCGGTAGCGATTACGTCCGGCTTTACCTATAGTGATGTTAGCCCAGTCTTCGTTGCCAACTACACCGATACTTGCCATACACTCAGCTAGTACCTGTCTCATCTCGCCACTTGGCATTCTTAAGATAACGTACTTCTCTTCTTTACCCATTAGCTGAGCATAACCGCCAGCTGAACGAGCTATCTGAGCGCCTTTACCAGGTTTTAGCTCAACGTTATGAACGATAGTACCAACTGGGATAAATCTTAATTTCATAGCGTTGCCTGGTTTAATATCTAGTGAGCCCTCATCGATAGATGCGATAATGTCGCCAACATTTAGGCCATTTGGTCTAATGATATAGCGCTTTTCACCATCTTTATAAGCTATAAGAGCGATACGGCAGTTTCTGTTTGGATCGTACTCGATCGCTTCAACTTTACCTTCTATACCAAATTTGCGACGTTTAAAGTCGATGATACGATAAAGTTTTTTTGCACCTGCTTCTTTATGTCTTGAAGTTATACGACCATTGTTGTTTCTACCGCCAGATGCAGGTAGTTTAACAAGCAAGCTTCTAACGCTTGGTTTAGCTGTTATATCTTCAGAGCTTAGTCCAGTCATATATCTACGACTAGGTGTATATGGTTTATATGATTTTATAGCCATCTTACGCCTCCGTATTTTCTAGCTTACGCCTTCAGGTAACTTAACGTAGAATTTCTTTATCTCGTCACGTTGGCCTGCTCTTCCTCTAAAACGCTTAACCTTGCCGCTAATTCTAAGTGAATTTACGCGAACAGGCGTTACTCCAAAATACTCTTGTAAAACCGCTTTTAAGCTGTTTTTTGTAACTCTTGGTGAAGTTTGGATAACAACAACGCCTTGTTCTTGAAGGCCTAGAGTTTTTTCTGTATAAATAATTGTTTTGATATCAGTTATATCCGCCATTTTAGCCCTCTTTTGTTATAGTTTTTAGTGCAGCTTTTTCAATAATAACCGAACTAAATGTAGAGACAAGATAAGCATTTACCTCATTTGCATCTACTAAATAGCAGTTTGCTAAATTTCTAAAAGCAAGTAGTGTTTTATCGTCTAGTAAATCTTTAACGATAAGCGTATCTTTTACTTTTAAATTTTTGATGATATTAGCTGCATCTTTTGCCTTTCCAGACTCGATTGAGATGCTATCTACTGCGAAAATTTTACCATCTTGTGCTTTTACTGCCAAAGCGTACTCAAGAGCTAGTCTTTTTTGTTTTTTATTGACTTTTTGAAAATAGTTTTTCTCGTTTGTTGGACCAAATGCAACTGCACCGCCTACCCAAACGTTAGTTCTAGTTGAACCCGCTCTTGCACCACCACGTCCTTTTTGTCTCCATGGTTTTTTACCACCACCGCTTACAAAAGCACGGCTTTTAGTATGAGCCGTATTTGCTCTTATACCAGCAAGGTAAGATTTTACATAAAGATATAGGTTGTGCGGATTTACTTCAGCGTAGCTTGCAGGAAGCTCTAACTCGCCTGAATTTTCAAATTTATCGTTTAATACGTGAATTTTACTCATTTTACAATCCTTATTTTACCCATTGCACCATTGTGACCAGGAACGCAACCTTTTACAACTACGATGCCATTTTGAGCGTCAAAGCTTATTAGCTCGTTTTTAACAGTAACTTTCTCATTGCCCATGTGTCCTGCCATTTTCATACCTGGTTGAACACGACCTGGCCATTCGCAGTTACCGATTGAACCGTGGCGTCTGTGGAAACGTGAGCCGTGGCTTTTTGGACCACCACCGAAACCATGTCTTTTTACCACACCTTGGTAGCCTCTACCTTTTGAGTTAAAGCTAACTTTTAAAATTTTAGCCTCATTTAATGGTGTAAAGTCTAGGTTTCCAACTTCGCTATTAGCTACTTCAAGCGTAGCAAATTTGTTAAATTCTGCTGTCAGATTGTATTTCTTTTGCTGACCAGCGATAGCTTTGTTGTTTGCTTTAGTGTGGGCATACGCTACGATAGCACGTTTGTTTTCGTCGATCTCACATACTTTAGCCTCAACTAGCTTAAGTAGTGTAACTGGCGTACTCTTCGTGGCAATCGTTCTACTCATGCCTATTTTTTCTACAATATATTCCATACTCTTATCCTTTTGTCCGCTTATTTCATCGCACGAACTTCGACATTAACTTCTGGAGCTAGGTCGAGTTTTGTTAGGCTATCTACAGTTTCTGGAGTAGCAGCTACGATGTCAAGCATACGAGCGTGTATTCTCATCTCAAACTGCTCACGTGAGTCTTTGTTGATGTGTGGAGATTTTAAGACTGTATAGCGTTTGATCTTTGTAGGCATTGGTACCGGGCCACGAACGTCGGCACCTGTTCGTTTGACAGCTTCTACGATTGCTGCAACAGTGCGGTCTAGAACTCTATGGTCGTAAGCTTTTAGCTTTAACCTGATTCTTTCCATGTGTTTTCCTTTAAAAAGAACTTGTCGCAAACTCGCGACCTCTTTACATCAAAATAACCCGCATAGGATCAAGCGATCGTACGAGCAAAGACGCTTGTCTTTTCGTAAAGAGAACGCGATTTTACAAAAAAGCTATTATAGTTGTCAAGAAAAACGCTATTTTTTGATGAATTTTGATTAATTATTTCCTTTTAATAAGGAAGATATAAAATTTAAAAAGATAAAATTCCAAGAAATTAAAATTTTAAAGAGAAAAGATGCCGATCTTTAATACAAAATTCTTATTAACTCAAGAACAAAATGAGGAAAAGCTTAAGAAGCGTTATTTAAATTTACAAATATATCAAGCAAAAGCTAGTGACATTAAGAGCTTCAAAGAAGAGAAATTTCAAACACAGTTTCTAAAAGATATCTTTGAAAACTGCCTTAGCTACACTTTGGACACTACTAATCCTACAACTTTTAACCTTGAGCGCGAGAAAAAGAACGAAACTGACGGCAAAAAAGCAGATGGGGCGATACTGATAAATGGCGAAGTTAGATGCGTGATCGAGCTAAAAGATCAGACTACACAGCATCTTGATAAAACTCCGTCCAACCGCGAGCTTAGCCCAGTAGATCAAGCCTTTCGCTATTTTATCTCGCATGAAAATGCCAAATATGTCGTTGTTTCAAATTTTAATGAACTGCGTTTTTACATCGGCAATAAAACAACATTTGAAAAATTTGACCTTTTTACAGCAAGCTTTGACGAGTTTAAAAGACTTCATTTACTGCTTAGCTTTGAGAGCATTAGCACGGATCTGCCGCTAAAGCTAAAAGAAAAATTTGCCACTCACGAGCGTGAAATTTCAAATAAATTTTATAAAGACTTTAGCGCATTTAGGCTCACTCTTTTTAAAAATATTTGCAAAAACAATACTAGCATTGATAAAAATAGGCTTTTAAGCCTAACTCAAAAACTATGTGATAGGTTTGTCTTTATACTATTTGCCGAAGACCGCGGACTACTAAGACTTCGCACGATAGCCGAGATAAAAGATAAATTTCAAAACCAAGTTACTGAGCTTAGTTTTTATGACTTTTACAAAATTTACTTTAAAGCCATTGATGAAGGCAGTGAACGTCTTGATATCAAACGCTACAATGGCGGACTTTTTGCCGCAGACACTGAGCTTGATGGGCTAAAGATAGACGATAGCGTACTTGAAGCACAGTTTTTAAGCGACTATGACTTTTTAAGCGACATCGGTGTAAATATCCTAGGACATATCTTTGAAAGCTCACTAAACGACCTTGAAGAGCTAAATGCACAAATAAATGGCAATGAATTTGATGCCAAACAGAGCAAACGTAAAAAAGATGGCATATTTTATACGCCAGAGTTTATAACAGAATTTATAGTTGAAAATTCGCTTGGTGCGCTTTGTAAAACTAAAAAAGATGAGCTAGGGTTTGATCTAAATGAGCTACTAGCACCCAAAAATCCCAAAAAATTAACCAAAGCAGAAAGTGAGATCAAAGACAAAATTTATGCTTACCGCGAGTGGCTTTTATCCCTTAAGATACTTGATCCAGCTTGTGGCTCTGGTGCGTTTTTAAACCAAGCTTTAGAATTTCTCATTAGCGAGCATGGCGCATTAGACACTTACCGCAAAGTATATGAGGGCGAGGGCTTGGGACTTTACGATATAGAAAGCACGATTTTAGAAAACAATCTTTACGGCGTAGATATAAATGCCGATGCAGTCGAGATCGCCAGGCTATCTCTTTGGCTCCGCACAGCTGCAAAAGGACGAGTTTTAACAGATCTTAGTAAAAATTTAGTAGCAGCAAACTCGCTTTTAGAATTTCCTTTTGACTTTAAATTTGATGTCGTTATCGGCAATCCTCCCTATGTTAGACAAGAGGCGATAAAAGAGCAAAAGCCAGCTCTACAAAAATATAAAGTTTATAGCGGCACGGCTGATTTGTTTGTCTATTTTTATGAGCTCGGCATTACACACCTGAAAGAAAATGGGCTTTTAGGTTTTATATGTTCAAATAAATTTTTCCGTGCCAGTTATGGTGAAAATTTACGTAAATTTATATTAGAAAATATACAAATAACACATATTATTGATTTTGCTGGGGTTAAAGTTTTTGAAGACGCAAGTGTAGATAGTGCGATTACTATTTTTAAAAAAATAAGAGCCGATGAAAATTCAAAATTTAATTTCCTAGCTTCGAGCACCATAAATTTAAAAACGCAAAAATTTATCCAAATACCACAATCCACACTAAACGAAACAAATTTCACTTTTCTTGATAACAGCAAATTTGAGCTAAAAAGCAAGATCGAAAAAGTTGCAAAGCCATTAAAAGATTGGGGTGTGAATATCAACTATGGTGTCAAAACTGGTCTAAACGAAGCTTTCATTATTAGTAGCGACACTCGTGATAAAATTTTAAGCACTTGTATTGGAGAAGAAAGGGAGCGGACACAAAAGCTCATAAGACCGATTTTGCGAGGTCGAGATATAAAGCGTTATGACTATGAGTGGGCTGATCTATGGCTCATTTGCACTTTTCCAGCATTAAAGATAGATATTGAAAATTTTCCAAGTCTTAAGGGATATTTACAAAATTTCTTGCCTTATATAGCACAAAGTGGCGAAACCATAAATGGTAAAAAATGCCGCAAAAAAACATCAAATAAATGGTTTGAGACGCAAGATAACATCGCTTATTATGAGGAATTCGAAAAAGAGAAAATTTTATGTGCCAGAATGGTGCAAAGTCCAAAATTTGCTTACGATACAAATAATAATATTCCAGACAATACTGCATATTGTATAACTGGCGAAAATTTAAAATTTTTATTAGCCTTTTTAAATTCAACAGGTGTTTATAAAATTTTTAACTTTTTCTATGCTGGAGGCGGACTTGAAGGCGAAATAAAAATAAATCGCTTAGAAATTTTACCTATCCCACAAATCGCGCCACAAAATGAAAATTTAGCAAACGAGATAATAAATTTGGTCGATGAGATTTTAAAAGCCAATGAAAAAATCAAGCTTTACGAGAAGCACATGCCTACTTTAAGCCTTGATGAAAAGCTAGAAGCCAAAGAAAATATCGACGCACTAAACGACAAAATCAAGGCAAGTGACGAAAAAATAGACAAACTTGTTTTTGAGCTTTATGAACTAACAAGCGACGAGATCGCACTTATAACGGGGGGGGGGTTCTGAAGGTATAGCAAAAATTTACATATACATCTTACAAAGGGGAGAAAATGAACCAATTAGAGCTTTATTACAATCAGCCGCTTAAATCAAGTAAATTTATCCCCAGAAAATACGAAATCATCTCGCCAAAAACGCTTATAATAGGCGCCATTTCAAGTGGCAAAACGGCCCTTGTTTATGAGTTTTTGAGCCATTATAAAAGCGAAGAGAGACTTTATGTAAATTTAGACGATCTAAGGATAGACAGAGCCTTACTTTTAGCAAATTTGAAAGAATTTTTAGAAAAAAATACCCAGATAAAGGTGCTCGCAGTTGAAAATTTACAAGCTGCTGACCTTGCAAATTTAGGCTTTTTAAAGGGCGTAACACTTGAAAATATCATCCTTACAAGCAAGGAATTTTCACTCTCACTTGAGGGCTTTGCTCGCATAAATTTAAACTATCTCGATTACGAGGAATTTATACTATTTTTTAAGAAAAATTTGGACCAAGACCTGTTGTTTAGCTACTTTTTGGCTCACGGCAACGAGATAGCAAGTGCCTTTTTAGACTCTAGCGAGGTTATAGCGCACTTGCAGCAGCTCTTAAGAGCAAATTTAAGCGAGCAAAGCATTGCGATTTTAAAAGAATGTGCTCCAAAATGTCACGATGTGCTTAGTACTTTTGGTATCTATAAAAACCTAAAAGAGCAGATGAAAATTTCAAAAGATAGTGTCTATAACACAGTAGCTAGCCTTAATGAAAATGGCTTTATAGAATTAGTACCAAATTTAGATGAGAGCAGCACGAGCAAAAAGCTCTACTTTACAAATTTTGCACTTCGTAACGCTTTATACCTAAAAAAGGATTTTTTAGCTGTCTTTACAAATGTCGTTTTTTGCGAGTTGCTTAAATTTAAAGATGAAATTTACTACACAAAAGAGATTGATTTCTTCCTTAATAAAAGGAAGATTGCGATCATCTGTGTGCCGTTTTCTGCACCAGAGATCATCTTCTTGAAATTTAAAAAACTCCACGCAAGCTTAAAAGAGCTGGGTGTAAGTAAGCTTCAGATAATCAGCGTTGCAAACCAAGCTGAGCTTAGCTTTGAGGGCATAAAATGCGAAATTTTGCCATTTTCTAGGTGGAGTCTAGGTTTATAAATTTAAACCTTTATTTGATTATTGTTTTAAAAGCTTAAAGTAAAGAAGCTATAATCAACAAAACTATGAAGGACGGACATGAGAGCATTTATTGGGATTTTTATACTTATAGTAGGCCTATTTGGCTATGAGATAAATCACGAAAACTGGGCAAAATTTTATAAATTTATTGGTGAGGCAAATGGTATAAAATTTGAAGTTTATATGAACTATTTTAAAGATGAATTTGAAAATTTCAAGCAAAGCAAGAGCTTTAAAGTGCCGGCCAAGATAAGCGGACATATCTTTTTTGATGGTACAAAATACGACTACGAAAAAGGTAATCTTGAGCAAAATAGCAGTGAAATTTCATCGCTAAATGCTGTATCTGATAAGATAAATTTAGACGTTAAAAATGAAAATGGCGAGCTAAAGGGCAAAATAATCGTTAAAAACAAAGCCTATAGTGCGACTATCAAAAAAGAAAAAGAGTATGAAATGCTAAATATTGGCATCCAAATGACCGAAGCAAATGGCACGAGATACGAAGCTATCATCAACGACATATTTGCCAAAGAATCGGCTAAAAAAAATAAAAATAAATTACTCTCGACACTTTATGACCTAAAAAGCGAGCGTAAAAAATGGCCAAATAACCAATTTGAGAGCCTAGATAACATCTACTATATAAATGACAAAATAAAAAGCATCTGTACCTATAAAAATAATAAAACTAGCTGCGATGTCGTCTTACTTAAAACCAACAAAAAGCTAAAGTTAAAGCAGATTTTTAAAGATATAAATGATCCTCATCTAAAAGCAATCCTCGCAACAGCAGGTGTTAGCGAGAATTTTGTACTTTCGCCACTTGGGCTTACCTTTTTAAATGAGGAGCAAATTAGCGTGCCACTTGATGAGCTAAGACCATATTTTAGTGAGGATATCGGGCTTTAATGGCAAAAATTTGTGGCATAGATGAGGCTGGACGTGGGGCTTTAGCTGGGCCTTTAAGCGTAGCGGCCTGCGTGCTAAATAAAGAAATTTCAGGTTTAAACGACTCCAAAAAACTAACCGCAAAAAAGCGTGAGGAGCTTTTTAAAGAGATTATAGAAAGCTCAAATTTTCTCATCATCTACTTCTCAAATGCGCAAATAGACGAACTTGGGCTAAGCGAGTGCTTAAGACGAGCGCTCAAAATTTTTAAGGCGCATTTTGAGGGTTTTGAGATCATTTATGATGGAAATTTAGACTATGGTGTTGGTATTACAACGATGATAAAAGCTGACAGCAAAGTCGCTGAGGTAAGCGCTGCTAGCATATTAGCAAAAGTTAGCCGTGATAGTTTGATGAAAAGCTGGGATAAAATTTACTCAAAATATGGCTTTGCTGAGCACAAAGGATACGGCACAAAGGCACATTTAGATACTATTGCTAAGTTTGGCTATTCAAGCTTTCATAGAAAAAGCTTTGTAGTAAAGTCTTTTGAAAAATCTCTATTTGACTAAGATTAATTATCTAAGCATCAAATAGATGCTTAGATAACGCCTTTTTTTAATGGCAGCCACAACCACAACTACCACTACTTTTAATAGCATCAAATACAGCATCGTAGTTTGGCTCTTCTGTCAATTCAGGGACGATTTGTTTGTGAATTATTACGCCATCATTGATGACAAATACCGCTCTTGCAAGTAGTCCTTTTAGTGGACCATCGCTCATTAAAACGCCATAGTTTTTAGCAAATTCTCCGTATCTAAAGTCGCTTCCGACACGTAAATTTGCTATGCCTTCAGTCGTGCAAAATCTCCCCATCGCAAATGGCAAATCATTTGAGATGATACTTAGTTTTACGCCATGTTTGCCAGCTACTTTTTCGTTAAATTTACGAGCCTCTGCTGCGCAAACGCCAGTATCAAGTGATGGTAAGCAAACAAGTACTTCTACGCCATTATTTCCGCCTACACTAAACTCGCTAAGATCTTGTGCTACGACTTTTGCCTCAGGTGCATAAGAGCCTACAAAGACCTCATTTCCACTTAAATTTACCTCACTACCTTTAAATTTTGTAGTTGCCATATCTATCTCCTTTATTATTTTTTTGCTTTTTTAAATGCTTGATCAAGATCTGCTATTAGATCATCAGCGTTTTCGATACCAATTGCTAGGCGAAGCAAGTTTTGCTTTATGCCGATCTTATCTAGTACCTCTTTCGGATATGCCTCATGTGTCATCGTCGCAGGCCTGCAGATAAGACTTTCTACACCACCAAGGCTCACTGCTAGATCAAAAATTTCTAGCGATTTTACAAATTTATTTACATCATATTTTTCATAAAGCTCAAATGAGATGAGAGCACCGATGTCGCTTGCTTGAGCCGCTTGCATCTTTGCCTCTTGCTCGCTATATGAGCCAGCAAAATGCACCACGCTAACGGCGTCATTATTTTGTAAAAATTTGATGATTTTATGTGTATTTTGTGTTTGTCTATCAAACCTAACGCTAAGCGTTTTAAGCCCACGTATTAAGTAGTATGCGTCCATCGGGCTTATGATACCACCAAGCGTGTTTTTAGCAAATTTTATCTTCTCAGCCAAAGCATCATCGTTTAGCGTGACGATACCAGCGATCACATCAGCGTGTCCACCGATATATTTTGTAGCGCTATAAACCACGATATCAGCTCCGTGCTCAAGCACTCTTTGATAATAAGGCGTTAAAAATGTGTTATCTACGATGACTAGAGCGCCTTTTTTGTGAGCGATCTTTGAAATTCTAGCGATGTCTGTCACTCTTAATAGAGGATTTGACGGAGTTTCGATGAATATCGCCGCTACGTCGTCACTTATGTCATCTTCGCTTAAAAAATTTAGATCGTCTATAAATTCGCTCTTTATACCGTGGCTTTCAAAAACGGTTGTAACATATCTATAAGTGCCGCCATAGACGTTGCTATTTAGTAGGACCTTTTGCCCAGTTTTTATAAGGCTAAGTGCAGCTGCTGTTGCTGCCATGCCTGAGCCAAAGCTAAATGCGTATTTGCTGCCTTCAACTTTTGCAAAAATTTCATCAAATGCTTTTTTGGTTGGGTTGCTACCACGAGAATATGCAAATTCTTGAAAATTCTCAAGATCATCTTGCACAAACGTACTTGCTAAAAAAATAGGCGGAATGACAGCTTTATTTGGATTATTCTTAGCTTCAATGCCTTTTACGATCAATGTGTCAAGTTTCATAAATTTCCTTTTAAAAATTTGTGAAATCTTACATAATAAAGATTAATCTTCCCCAAACCCACCCAAAACGTAGCTAAATCAGTAAGTGGTAGTAACATTTATTTTTAAGAATGCATTTTTTAAATTGCTGGGATAAATTTAAACTTTTGCTCTCTCCCCGCAAGCCTAATAAATTTTTCTTTTTACTCGCCTTTAGCTACATTTTCACCATAAATTTTACTCTACAAGATCAACTTGCCAGTTTGCCTCTTGTAGCTTCATATCTAGCTCTCTGATCTCTTTAGATAGCTCGTCTATTTGCTTTTGGAGCGTGGCCACATCAACACTACTTAAAATTTTTATCTCACTATTTGAGTAAAGATCGACTTTTTGGCTTGCGCTTTTGGCAAAATCCCTAAGCACGCTTGCTTTTTGGCTTAACGTATCTTTTTTAGCGATCATTTCAGTTAGACTCGCACCTTCAAATTTTGCACTTGAGTTTGTTAAATTTATAGCCAAGATCAGTCTAAATAGCTCATCGCTTAGCCTATCAAGCTCTTTTAAAAGAAGCTTTGGATCTTCGCTAGGTCTTTCATTTTCTTGCATTTTTGCATTATCGAGCAATCTACCTTTTAGCTGCTCTAAGCGTTTTTGTGTATCAGCTCTTAAAATGAGAGCCTGAGCTAATTTCATCATTTTTCCTTTTGAAATATTAAATTGAGAGAAAATTTCAAATTATATTAGTATCTTTTGGGTTATAATTGATTTAAAATTTTATTTTAAGGAAAAGCTATGAAGTACGATTTTGATACGCTTATTAGCAGAGATGGCACCAACTCATCGAAGTGGCGAATGAAAAACGATGTTTTGCCAATGTGGGTTGCTGATATGGATTTTAAGGCTGCACCTGAAATTTTAAATGCCCTACAAAAGCGTCTTGATAATGGCGTCTTTGGCTACTCATTTATTCCAAAAGAGTGGAACGAAGCGATTAAAGGCTGGTGGAAAAGGCGTCATGATGTTAGCTTTGAAAACGATTGGATGTGCTTTTGCACTGGCGTTATACCAGCGATTTCAACTGCGATTAGAAGATTTAGCAATCCAGGAGATCAAATTTTAGTTCAAGCTCCCGTCTATCACGTATTTTTTAACTGCATCAAAAATAATGGTCGTGAAATTTTATCAAACGACCTTATCTATAAAGATGGCTCTTATGAGATTGATTTTGAAGACCTTGAAGCAAAGCTAGCTCAGCCGCTAACAACTATGATGCTTCTTTGCAATCCACACAATCCAATAGGAAAAATTTGGGACAAAGAGACGCTTAAAAAAATAGGCGAGCTTTGCTATAAGCATGATGTTTTGGTTATCAGCGATGAGATCCACTGCGATATAACTGATCCTGGTCTAAGCTATGTGCCATTTATCAGCGTTAGTGAAGAGTGTAAAAATAACTCAATCACATGCATCTCACCTACAAAAGCCTTTAATATCGCAGGACTTCAAAGCTCAGCTATCGTCACACCAAATGAGCAGATACGTGCCAGAATAAATGCGGCTGTAAATTATGATGAGATAGGTGAAGCAAATGCCTTTGCGATAACTGCGACAATAGCGGCATTTAACGATAGTCAAACATGGCTTGATGAGCTTAGGGAGTATCTTTTTGAAAACAAAAAAATCGTTATAAATTTTATAAAAGAGCAAAATTTACCAGTAAAACTTCTGCCTTCAAATGCGACTTATCTTTTGTGGCTTGATTGTAGCGCGTTTTGCGAGGATTCGAGCGAATTTATGAATTTCTTGCGTGATAAAGCTGGACTATGGCTAAATGACGGCAATGCTTACAGGGGAGATAGATTTTTCCTCCGTATGAATATCGCAACCCAAAGAGCCAGAGTGCTTGAAGGGCTAAAACGCTTACAAAATGGTATAAATTTATACACTTCAAAAAAATAAATTGAGTAAATTTGGCTGGGTGGCTTTTGAATTTTAAGCTACTCCTGCCTAATATTAATACAGCTCGGTGCATTTTTGAAGCAGTAAATATTGCCCCAATATTTTTAAATATCAAATCAAATTGTACTGATAATTTTAAAGGCAAGATGACCTACACTAGTTTTTATTTGGTTGCTTTAAATTTAAGTACAAAAACCACTCAACCACAATGTAGCAGACCGATAAAAGCGAGCATTTTATGCCTTTTTGAAGTGATAAATTCTATACCCATGGCTTATAAAATTTAGCAGTGGTTTAAAATTTTCAACAAAGCAGAAATTTGAAGTTAAGATAGCTTATGCTGGTTTCAAATTTAAGAGAAATTGTTTGCTAAAACAAAATTTTGAGCCATTTTTGAAGTTACACTTTCTTTTAAAACAAGGTGGTTTTTGCTAATAAATTTGATGATTTTAAAAATTTAGATAAAAGTAGAAATTTAAAGGCGGGGAAGCCCCGCCAGATATTATTTGTGAAGTTCTTTTGTGTAAAACTCAACTGAGCCTAAGCCCTCTTTTAGCGCCCACTCGTAAGCTTTACTTACAAATTCCCAGTTTATGTTCTCATAAAATATCTCTAGGTATTTTGGACGAGCGTTGAAGTTGTCGATGTAGTAAGCGTGCTCCCAAACGTCAACAACTAGAAGTGGCACTTTGCCATCGCTCACTGGAGTTTTTGCGTTGCTAGTTTGCACGATCTCTAACTTTTTACTACTTGGATCAAATACAAGCCACGCCCAACCTGAGCCAAAAAGTGTTGTAGCTGCTTTTAAAAATTCCTCTTTAAAATTTGCGAAATTTGCCTCGATCGCAGCTTTTAGCTCGTTTGACATCTCACTTTTTTTAGCGATGCAGTCCCAGTAAAAGTCGTGGTTGTAAACTTGAGCGACATTGTTGTAAAGCCCACCTTCGCTATTTGTTAGAATTTCATAAAAAGATGCGTTGGCAAATTTTGTATCTTTTATAAGATTGTTTAAATTTGCTACGTAAGTTGCATGATGCTTGCCGTAGTGGTATTCACAGGTTTTTGCGCTAACTACTGCATTGCTATTTGCATCAAATGGAAGTTTTCTAAGTTCAAACATAATAATTCCTTAATAATAAAATTTGTTGTTTCGTATTATAGCCATAAAAAATTAATAAATAAAAATCTTTTAAATTTAGCCACAAAATATAGGCTAAATTTAAGCAAGACTAAACTTACATTTTTTGGCTGACTTTTAAGCTTATGAAAAAGCAAATTTAGAGCAAAATATCCTATGCATTTGGTTAAATGGATTCAAAATTTTATTAAAAGTAAAAATAAAATAAATTTTATGTGTAAAAAGTAACAAATGTACTTTAAAAGTTTAGTTATCGAAAAATTATAAAAATCTTTTGAAAATATAAATTAGCTTTTTGAAGTATATTTGTTACTAAAATACACATATAAAAATAAATAGCTGTGAATTTACGAAACAAAATTTCTAAATTTTTATTTTTGAAATTTATAATACGTTTAACGAAACCATTACAAAGGATAAAAGATGAAATTCTTACAAGCTTTACTTTTTACTTGTGCCATCAGTGGCTTAGCATTTGGTGCCGATAAGGTCTATACTATCAAATTTGCTCACGTTGTCGCAGCTTCTACGCCAAAGGGTAAGGCAGCTGACTTCTTTGCTAAGCGTGCTGAGGAGCTAAGTGGGGGCAAACTAAAAGTTCAAGTTTTCCCATCAGCTCAGCTACTTGATGATGATAGAGTTTTTGGCGCGCTAAAGCTTGGCAATGTCCAAATGGCAGCTCCTAGTTTTTCTAAATTTACACCTATCGTACCGCAGTTTCAGCTGTTTGACCTGCCTTTCATCTTTAAAGATGCAGAGCACCTTCATAAGGTCCAAGACGGCGAGGTCGGCGAGGAGCTAAAAGGCCTTGTGACTAAGAAAGGCTTTGTGGCGCTTGATTACTGGGATGCTGGATTTAAGCACTTTAGCTCAAGCAAAAAACCAGTTCTTGTGCCAGAAGATGCAAAAGGACAAAAATTTAGAATCCAAAGCTCAAAGGTGCTTGAAGAACAAATTAAAGTAGTTGGTGGCAACCCACAAGTTTTACCATTTTCAGAGGTTTACTCTGCACTTCAACAAGGCGTAGTTGATGCGACTGAAAACCCGCTTTCAAATTTCTATAACTCAAAATTTCACGAAGTTCAAAGCTCGCTTACACTTTCAAGCCACGGATATTTGGGCTATTTAGTCGTTATGAGCGATAAATTTTGGAGCAAGCTACCAGATGATCTAAAAGCAAATGTAAAACAAGCTCTAAGCGAAGCAACAGCTTTTGAGAGAGAAGAGACAGCAAAAGAGGACGCTCACGTCATAGCTGAGCTTGAAAAATACATCGCTGCTAGTAAAAAACTAGAAATTTATAAGATCGATGACGCACAAAAAGCCGAGTGGCAGAAGGTTATGCAGTCAATCTATCCTAAATTTTACGATGTTATCGGTAAAGACCTCATAGAAAAGACTCTTGGGACAAAATCATGAAGAGCTTTTTTAATGTCCTTGATATAGCGATAGCCTCACTAAATAAAACTATCGCAGTAGTTGGGCTCGCAAGTGGAACATTGCTAGCCTTTGCAAATGTTATGGCTAGATATTTTTTCGATAAAAGCTGGTCTTGGGCGAGCGAGCTATCAAACTATCTTTTTATCTGGTCGGCGTTTTTTGCCGCGGCATACGGCTTTAATAAGGGCATTCACGTCAGTGTAACTATTTTGGTGGAAAAATTTCCACCAGCCCTTGCAAAAGCGTGTTTAATCTTCTCTCATGTACTAACTACTGTATTTTTGTTATTTATCGCAGTCTATTCGATTGATTATCTACAAATTCTTCACGAGATCGAGCAGATGATAATAGACCTTGGCATACCTCAATGGGTCCCTATGGTAGTGCTTCCAATAGCCTTCGTTACAGCTAGCTACCGCTCAACCGAAAAAGCCATAAAAGTAGCTCTAACGCCTGCAGAAAATGTCGTGAGCAATGAAGCGCACGAGCTAGCTCATGGAAGCGTAGTCAAAGATTAAGGAGAAAAAAGATGACAATAGCATTTTTATTTATCCTACTTTTTGCACTGATGCTAATAGGCGTGCCAGTGGCGGTTTCGCTGGGAACTAGTACGGTTTTGACGATGATATTTTTTACAGATATCGACGTCGCTACGATCCCGCAGCTAATTTTTGATGGTATCAATAAATTTTCGCTAATGGCGATCCCGATGTTTATCTTGGCTGGAAATTTACTAAGTAAAGGTGGCTCAGCAAGACGTATCATCGACTTTGCAAAGTCTATGGTCGGACACTTGCCAGGTGGCTTGCCTATGAGTGCGATATTTGCCTGCATCATCTTTGCTGCAGTCTCTGGAAGCTCGCCTGCGACGGTTGTGGCTATTGGCTCAATTATGTTTGTGGCGATAAAAGAGGCTGGCTATCCAAAAGAGTACGCAGTGGGCGGCATAACTACGGCTGGCTCGCTTGGAATTTTGATCCCGCCTTCAGTTGTTATGATAGTTTACGGCGTAACAGCAGAGGTAAGTATCGGCAAGCTCTTTATGGCTGGCGTCATACCTGGTCTTATGCTTGGCGCATTTATGCTTGTTCAAACTTATGTTGGCGCAAAAAAACTTGGCTTTAAAGCAACTAAGGCTGAGCCATTTAAAGTAAGAGTGCAGAAATTTGCCAAAGCATTTTGGGCGCTTTTAATCGTTGTTGTGGTTATTGGCGGAATTTATGGAGGTATTTTCACTCCGACAGAAGCTGCTGCAGCAAGTGCGGTCTATGCGCTATTTATCTCGCTTTTCATATATAGAGATATAAAAGTAAAAGATCTTTGGGATATCTGCCTAGACTCGGCTCTTACAACAGCTATGATATTTTTCATCATCGCAAACGCTGTTGTTTTTGCATATTTGCTAACTAGCGAGCAGATCCCTCAAGCAATCGCTTCGATGATACTTGACGCAAATATCGGCATGATAGGATTTTTGATATTTGTAAATATCTTGCTATTTATCATGGGTCAGTTTATGGAGCCTTCAAGCGTTATCATGATCATGGTGCCACTCTTGCTTCCGATAGCTACACAGCTTGGTGTTGATCCTATTCACTTTGGTATCATCTTGGTTGTAAATATGGAGATAGGTATGGTGACTCCGCCTGTTGGACTAAATTTATTTGTCGCAAGCGGTCTTACAAATATGAACTTAAAAGAGGTCATCATGGCGTGCTTGCCGTGGACGCTGACCTTGTTCTTTGGCCTTATCTTGGTTACTTATATACCACAAATTTCTCTTTGGTTGCCAAACATGATGTATGGACATTAAAATTTAGAGGCTCTTGCCTCTAAATTTATGCTTTTGGGTCGTAATCCGCACTCATAACGATATTTTTACCACTTCGCTTACCAGCATAAAGTAGATTATCAGCTTGTTTTATCATCTTTTCTAAGCTAAATTCTCCCGTACCATCATGAGCAACTACTCCAAAAGTCATAGTTGCGTTGATCTTTATATTTTCAAACTCAACTATATTTTTACTCAAAGTCTCTCTAACACGCTCTACGATACTTACAGCTGCATCTTTTTTTACGCCCAAGACGACTGCTAAAAATTCTTCTCCACCAAATCTAGCTACTCTATCTTTATCTCTAAATGTGTTTTTAAATATGCCTGATAAGCTTTTTAAAACAGCATCTCCTGCGCCGTGTCCATAAGTGTCATTTATTTTTTTAAAGTTATCAATATCGCACATAACGATAGCAAAGTCCCTATTTTTATATAGATCGTTTTGGCTTAAAATTTTCTGCATCGAAGTACGATTTAAAAGTCCTGTTAATGGATCGTGATTTAAGATATTTTCAGCCATCTCTTTTTCCTCTAAGATGCTTAAAAATATAAATAAATTTGAGCTCTCCAAAAGGTACGAAACAATAACCGAAAATACACAAACTATACTTAAGTTAAAAACAAAAAGTAGATCTTTAAAGCCTTCAAAATCTTTTACAGGCTGGCCATCTAAATATACATAGCAGGCTATGGATAAAATTATTTGCACTGCAACTATTATGTAGTTAAAAAATTTGTAGGTAAATGAAGTAAAAAACAGTATTAGTGACGACGCTAAAAACAATAATCCAAAACCGTATCCCCATCCAAGTATTAGCATACAAACTAATGCATGAAATAAAATTTCAAGCTGGACTATTACCATTGTTATCTTGTTATTTTCAGGGCTATCGTAAATAAGCCTTAAAAGAAAAAGATAGGTTGCTACTGAAAATACATTCGTAACTGCTAGAATTTCTTCTTTCATAAATAAAAAAATAAAAAAATAACAGACGTGAGTTAATAATATTGAAAATATGATAAGTTTTTGGGTCGTATAGAGTGAAATTCTACGCATCCGAGCCCTTTTTTAAAATTTCTAATTCGATACGGTCTTTGCCATTTTGCTTGCCTTCATAAAGCAGCTTGTCTACCAAAGTTATGGCTTGCTCAAAATCCACCTCAGTACCATTTGCACATATTAGCATGCCAAAGGTCATAGTAACTGGAGTTTTATCTGGAAGTTTTGCGTTGTTTATCTGTTTTTTAAGCCTTTTGCTCACTTCGTGGATAAATTCTATCTTTGTATCGGGCAAGATTATCAAAAATTCTTCTCCGCCCCAGCGGCAAACATAATCTCTACCTCTAAATGATTTCTTCAAAGCACTGGCTACATCTTTTAAGACCTCATCGCCACAGTCATGCCCATATGTATCGTTTATTTTTTTAAAATTATCAATATCGCCTAACATTATGACTAAATTTGTATTACCGCTTCTTTCATTGTTAGCAACTAGTTCAAATCTTAAAGTTTTTTCTATTGTTCTTCTATTTAAAAGACCAGTTAAAAAATCATGTTTTGAGTCCTTTTCAAGCTCTTCCGTCTCTTTTCTTATTTGCTGATATCCACTAGAAGTGATAATATCTGCAAACATTGAAAGTCTTAAAACAATAAAAAAAGCAAAAACAATACTGCACACGACTATCACCCCTCGTATAGCTGATGGGATCAGCGGCGCCTCATCTTTATGAATAAAATAAAGAAGTATAAGCAAGATTAATTCTAAAAATGCCATTATATAAGTAAGACTCTTTGAATCAAACGCTAGAAAGTAGTTTATAAAAATTACACCAACGAGTATTATCCAAATTCCAGTATTCCAACCCATAGTAGTAACAATAATAGTAACAAGTAATATAATATTTAGGTGAAATGCAAGGGATATTAATACTCTATATTTTATGTCAAATTTTATTCTAAGCAATATTCCAGCTGCTATAAATAATAAGCACATAAAAAGTAGTGGTGTAGCTATGATCATAAAAAGCAACAAAGATAGTGCATTTGCAGCTATCATAACGTCTAATATCGTTTTATAGATATCATCGATCGCTTTATAACTACTTTGATCTACAAAATCGTGTGTCAAACAAAACTCCCTGTAAATTTATTCCATTAAATTTCATTAAGTCATTCTAATAAGAGTCGTAACTATCCTCATCCTCGTCGCTATCTTCGTAGTTGTAGTCATTTTCATCGTAATTATAGTCATAACTATCGCTACTATCGCCCTCATCGTCATTAAATTCAGAGTAGCCTTCTTCTACTTCTTCATAATCAAAATCATCACTCATTGTTTTCTCCTTAAATTTTATCTTTGACACTTTCAATATACAAGCTTTGGCTTGGGAATGCGAAATTTAGACCATTTTGCTTTAAAATATCCATAATCTTTAGCATTACATCTTGTTTGACATCTAAAAATTCTCCCCAAACGATAGTCTTTGCAAAACAATAAACTAAGATATTTATTGAGCTATCTGCAAAATCATCAACCACGACAAATAAATTTGACTTATATCCAGCGTAGTCATCAACTGAGACTATGTTTTGTCTATATTTTAGTCCTCTTTTATTAGCCGCGATATCTTCGCTTTTAGCGATATCTGGGTGATTTATCAGCATATTTTTGATGTCATTTACACATTTTTTGATCTCTTCTGTAGTTGGTCCATACTCGATGCCAATAACCATTCTTATGCGTCTGCCGACCTTTCTTCTGGTCCAGTTTCTAACAGGATCGCTCGCTAGCTTTGAGTTTGGCACGAAGATAAGGGCGTTATCAAAGCTTCTAACTGTTGTTTTTCTAAATCCTATCTCAACGACCGTGCCCTCGATGTCGCCACAAACTATCCAGTCGCCTTGTGAAAATGAGTTGTCAAAGAGCATCATAACAGATGCAAAGAAGTTTGCGATGATGTCTTTAGCAGCGAAGGCAACAGCAAGACCACCGATACCAAGTGAGGCGATGAGTGCTGAGATATCAAAGCCAAGCTTTTGAAGGATCAGTAAAAGTGTGATGATTAGCACGATCACGTAGATCACTTTTAGCGCTAGGTTTATCACCTCTTTACGCTTGCTTTTTTGCGCGATCTTGTCGAGTATAGCGATGCCGTAGCCATTTAGTATGGTTAGGACAAGCCATGAAAATGCGACTATATAGATGATAGAAAAGATGTTTGCTACCGTTAGAGGCACTGGCACTGGATAAAATCCAATGCCGATACAGATGTTTAGCGCATAGATGATAAGAAGTGCTGAGATCGGCTTTTTGATGATATCAACGATCTGATTTTTAACCTCTTTTACCCCTTCGCCTGAAGCGACGAGTGACATCACCCAGTAGGTGAGCTTGGCTAAAATTCTAGTTAGCGAGACGAAAAATAAAAATATCGCAACGATAACAACGATCTTGCCGATGTTAAATTTGCTTGAATTTATGGCTGTTGTTTTGTTTATATATTCGACTGCATCGACTAAATTTAGCTCAGACAAGAGCATGCTTGAGCTTAGAAGATCGGCGTTATTTTTAAGATAGATTAAAATTTCTTCTTCACTCTCTTTTTTCAGCTCAAGGTCAAAAAAGGCGCTGTCGTAAGAGCCTGAAGTGTCATTTAGTGAGTCTTTTAGATCTTTTATACTTACATAAGAATTTGTCTGTAAATTTAAAAGTCCATTATCTATCACATCTCTTATGGAATTTGCTTTAGCACCCTTTTTAAAGATCTCTTCAAGGCTAATAAGCGCTGAGTAGTAAGCGTAATCAACCTTCATCTTCTCAAGCTCTATAGCACTTTGGATGTAGGCATCCTTGTTTGACTGCTTCTCAAGTCTTGCGACCTTTTTTTCTAGTGCCTCTTTTTGCAGGTTGTATTTATTGATATCGCTTTGTGTAACTTCGATCTGCATAACATAGGTCGGAATTTTCTCTAAAAGAGCGTTCTTTTTATTTTGAAGAGTGATCAAATTTGAGTTATCGATCTTTGAAGCGTTTAGGTCTTTTTGCTGAGATTTTATGATGTTTATCTGGCTGTTTAGGGTTTGAATTTGATTTGTTATGCTGATGATATCGTCTTCTTGCGTTACGTTGTTATCAGCGCCAAAAAGAGTTATGAAAGAAAGCAGGATGATGGTTAGAAATTTACGCATTTTCGCCTCTTTTGTCCGCTAGAAGTTTAAACGTGCCCTCTTTTAAATCGTAACTGAAAATTTCACCAGTCTCGATGATATAGTGCCAGCCATAAATTTGAAGCTTACCACTTTCATACTCCTCTTTTACATTTGGATAAGTCATTATGTTTTCGATCGAGTTTATCACGTTTAGCCTCTCGGTTAGCCATGCCATTTTGGCTGGATCATCGCTTGTAAATTTAAGCACTTCTCGCTTGATCGGCTCTATTAGCTTTATCCAATTTCTAACATTTGGCGTAGTTTTGAGCTTTTTTTCATCCATATAAAGCGCTGCGCATCCACCACAATCAGAGTGTCCGCAAATAATGATATTTTTGATATTTAAAAGCTCTAATGCATATTCGATAGCCGAAGTCGTTGCCAAAAATTCCTCGCTCACTCTATAAGGTGGCACAATATTTGCGATATTTCGTACCATAAAAAGCTCGCCTGGAAGGCAGTTTGTTATCAAATTCGGTACCACTCTTGAATCAACACAGGATATAAAAAGAGTATGCGGGTCTTGTCTATTTTGTAGACTTTTAAAGAGCTCTTCATGCTCCAAAAAGCCATCTTCCATAAATTTTACCGCACCTTCAAGTAGCGAGTCATCCATAAAAATTTATCTCCATTTTTTATATTTTTACGCGATTATAGCAACTTTTATTTAATCTAAAAAATACTTTAATATATAAATTTTTAACTAATATAATTTGTTAAAATTCTTTTTATTCATTGTTTAATTATTTTAGGCTAAACTCATTCAAAAATTCATAAGGAGATAAAATGAGTCTGTATGATAGGAACTACGCAAAACAAAATCAAGAAGAACTTGCGTACTCTCAAAGCTCACTAAGCACTTTTATAAAACAAACTTATCAACTTTTTGCAGCATCACTACTTTCAGCAACAGCTGGCACCTATGTAGGTATTAGCATTGCTGGCGTTTTTGCGGCAAATAGATTTTTGTTTTGGGGACTTGTTATAGTCGAGTTTGCACTACTTTTTGGCTTAATGGCAGCTAAACGTAAAGAGGGATTAAATTTAATACTTCTATTTGCATTTACTTTTATAAGTGGCCTTACGCTAACTCCGCTACTTTCAGCAATCCTTGCCATGCCAAGTGGAGCTGGTATAGTAGCTCAAGCATTTGGACTAACAACAGTTGCTTTTGGTGCGTTAAGTGTCTTTGCAATGAATACAAAACGTGACTTTACAACAATGGGTAAAATGTTGTTCATAACCTTAATTGTTATAGTTGCAGCAGCTATTATCAATATTTTCGTTAAAAGTACAATGTTTCAACTTGTAATCGCAAGTATTTCATCGATCTTATTTAGCGCATATATACTTTTTGATACGCAAAATATTATCCGTGGAAACTACGAAACACCAGTTGAAGGCGCAGTTGCTTTGTATCTTGATTTTGTAAATCTATTTACATCATTACTACAAATTTTAGGAATTTTTAATAGAAACGACTAAAGATGAGCGCATCTACCGAGTAATAGATGCGAATCTAAATAGGCTAAAAGAAGGGCTGCGCGTTGTTGAAGATATAAAAAGATATGTCTTTGATGACGCTAAGCTCGCCTACAAAATAAAATCCCTCCGCCACAAGGCAAAGATCCCGCAAAAAGATTTTTTAAAATTTAGAAATTCTCAAAACGACGTTTTAAAAACTAGCACAAAAAGCGAGCAAGAAAGATCAAATTTAGACGAGATAATCACTGCAAATTTCAAGCGCGCCCAGGAAAGCGCTCGCGTGCTTGAAGAGTGCTTTAAGCTCATAAATTTAGAACAAGCCGAGCTTTTTAAAAGCATAAGATACGAGCTTTATGAGATTGAAAAAGAACTTTAACTAAAAATTTAAATCTTTTCTTGTATAATCGCAATCAATTATTTTTAAAAATTTAAAGGAAATTTCGTGAGTTTAATATTTTTGATCTTACAGTTTGCTCTAGCTGTCATCATAACTATCGCTGTTTTACTTCAAAAAAGCTCATCTATCGGACTTGGGGCATATAGCGGAAGTAACGAGAGTCTTTTTGGAGCAAAAGGACCAGCTGGATTTTTAGCTAAATTTACTTTTATCGTAGGTATTTTATTTATCTTAAATACACTTGCACTTGGATACTTCTACAATAAAGATCTAAAACGCTCTATCGTTGATAGCGTCGATAGTAAATCTCTAGTCATACCAAAGTCAAACGACGTACCATCAGCTCCTAGTGCACCACAAACTCCAGCAAAATAACAATGATAAAAACACTTTTAGCGTCATTCTTGACGCTAACATTTGCTTTAGCAGACGCTCATATTTTAGTCTATCATCGCTTTGATGATCCAAGACATACAAGCACTGATATTTCTATTAAAAATTTAAGAGAGCAGTTTGAATATTTCAAAAATAATGGCTATGAAGTCGTTAAGCTCTCAAAGTTAGTTGATGCTGTAAATGCTGGCGAAAGAATACCTGATAACTGGGTTGTCATTACTGTAGATGATGGTTATAAAAGTTTCTATGACAAGGCCCTTAGTGTATTTAAAGAGTATAACTATCCATTTGCGCTAATGCTTTATGTGGAAGCTAGTGCAAATAAATATGGTGATTATTTAGATTTTGATCAGATTAAAGAACTTGAGGCTTATGGCGAGATTGGGTACCATTCGTACGCTCATCCAAGAATGACAAAGCTTAGCGATGAGGCATTAAGAGAGGATTTTCAAAAGGGTGTAGAGACTTTTGAAAAACATATGGGTTATAAGCCAAAATATTTCGCAGTGCCATACGGTGAGATCGATAACAGAGTTGTCTCTTTGGCAAAAGAATTTGGCTTTTTAGCCCTTTTAAATCAAAACTCAGGTGCTGTTTCAGACAAAAGTGATGTTTACGATCTTTATAGAACGCCCGTAATGAACGGTACAAAAATAGCACTAACTTTTAATAGTAAATTCCTAAATGCCCAGTGGATATTTCCAGATAGCTATCCACAAAATAATGCGATCGATAAGCTAATTATCAAAACCGATACAAATGCTAGCGAAGGTAATTTTTTCATGACTGGCTTTAATGGCTTTAAAAAGGTACCTATGACAAATGGTGTTTTTGAGTGTAAATTTAACCCACCTCTCGATAAAAGCAAAGTTTTAATATCACTAAAAGTAGATCATCAACGAAGTACAAAACTTCTAATAAAGGACATCAATGCTAAATAAAATTTACGAAACACAAAAAGAAGGCTGCGAAAAAGCAATAGCTTCATTAAAACGTGACTTTACAACGCTTAGAACGGGCAAGGTAAACATTAATATTGTAGATCATGTAATGGTTGATTATTACGGCTCACCAACTCCGCTCAACCAAGTAGCCACTGTGCTTACAAGCGACGCTTCAACTATCGCTATCACACCTTGGGAAAAGAGCATGATAAAAGCGATCTCTTCAGCTATCCAAGCAGCAAATATCGGCGTCAATCCAAATAGTGATGGTGAGAGTGTCAAGCTATTTTTTCCACCTATGACCGTCGAGCAACGCCAAGAAAATGCAAAACATGCAAAATCAATGGGAGAAAAAGCCAAAGTTAGTATAAGAAACGTAAGAAAAGATGCAAATGATGAAGTCAAAAAGCTTGAAAAAGACAAAGCTATAACTGAGGACGAGAGCAAAAAGGGACAGGATGAGGTTCAAAAGATAACTGACACCTACACTGCAAAAATCGATACTCTTGTAAAAGAAAAAGAAGCCGAGCTTTTAAAAATCTAAAATTTTTAGAAATTTTTCCTTATCTAGCTACTTTTATGTGGCTAGATATTCTCTCAAAATAATATTTCAAAAAAATATTTATCAGCAAGTAGTTTATTTTTTTGTCTGTTGTGCTTTTACCTATTAAATATAAATAGAACCTAGACTACATAAAACATAGCCACCACTTTGTCTTTAAACTATTTTCATGGATTGCTTTAATTTAATTTTTATTTTGGATTCGTCTTAAATTCTTTATTCAACATTATTAATTTTATTTATATTTATACATAGGGGTATGACCTATTATATATTTTGGATGTGCTACTACAAATATTATTTTTAGAATTTAAGATAGCCAAAAATAAAATATAAAAACTCTTAAACTTTCCCTTATCTTACAGTATCTTACTTTAAATAAGAAATTTACTGATATTTTTAGTTCTAGTAAATTTTGGGCTGAATATTTATGGAAATTTTCTTATAGGCATGTATGAATAATAAATTATATAGGTGGCCGGGAGATAGGGATTCGAACCCCAGGAGGCTTTCACACCTCAACGGTTTTCAAGACCGCCGCTTTCGACCGCTCAGCCATCTCCCGAATTAAAGATTTGTGATTATAACTAACTTTGCTTAAAATTTACTATAATCTTTAAAATTTACTCTGTTTTTTCTTTAATATATGTAGCTCCATCATTTATCTTTTCTTTGGTCCATTCTTTAGCATTATGAGTATCTTCTTTTACACCATGCCAAGTATTTGAACAACCAGCTACAAAAAATGCTATACACACTGCTAAAAGTAAATCTCTCACTTGTTATTCCTTTGAGTAGTTATTTTTGAAGTTTGGAGGCGACACCCGGATTCGAACCGGGGATCAAAGCTTTGCAGGCTCATGCCTTACCACTTGGCCATGTCGCCATATCGTGGTGCCCGAGACCGGACTTGAACCGGTACGGTAAAAACTACCGAGGGATTTTAAGTCCCTTGCGTCTACCATTCCGCCACTCGGGCTAAGTTACTGGAGCGGGAAACGAGATTCGAACTCGCGACCCCAACCTTGGCAAGGTTGTGCTCTACCCCTGAGCTATTCCCGCGTTAAAGTTTGCAATATTATCCAAAAGTTGCTTAAAATTTTATTTTACTAAAACGAATTTCAAAATATTGTAAGCCATAAAAAGATAAAATGTCAAAATCCACTTTGGGGTTATAGCTCAGCTGGGAGAGCGCTTGAATGGCATTCAAGAGGTCGGCGGTTCGATCCCGCTTAACTCCACCAACAGACGTTTTCAGGGGTTTTCAAACCTTGTCAAAAAGTATCTTTCAAAGCCTAAATTTAGGGCTTTTATCACTTTTTAAGCTCTCACTCTTTATCATTGCATTTCATCTAATATCACTCTTTTGAGTGTATATCTGAGTGTAAAAAAGTCTTTACACTAACTTTTTACACTCAAAATTAAGGGTTACGAAATGGCAAGCTTTACGAACGATTTGGCACTAAAAAAATTTACACTCAAAAATAAAAATCGTGAGTGGGTAAAAGATGACGGAGTGAAATTTTTATACGTGCTTGCATACAAGACCCAAAAAGAAACCACCAAAACATTTTATTTCAAATATCAAGAGAGCGACGAGAAGCGAACGACAAAGCAAATCAAAATAGGCAAATATCCAAGTATCACGCTAGCAGAAGCAAGAGCGAAAGCTTGGAGCTCGAGAGGCTAAGAGATAGGGGCGAGGACTTACAGACAGCCACAGCCAAGCAAAAGGCTATCACGTTTAAAGATGTAGCCGATGAGTGGATAGACAAAGAGCAGAGCAAAGGGCTAATCGCTTTTAATAAGCAAATCGGACGTATCGAAAAAAATCTAATCCCCTATCTAGGCGATAAAGCCATAACCGAGCTAAAACGCAGGGACTACGCACACGCAATAGAGCAGATACAAGCACGAGAGGCAAAAAGAGGGATAACGCATGAAACATCGTTAAGAACGTTTAGGCTACTTCGTAAGATTTTGGACTTAGCAGTAAATAAAGGCTACATCGAACACAATCCAACAAGGGATATTATCTTTAACGACGCTTTCAAAACCTCAACAAATAACCACTTTAAAGCCATAACAGAACCTAAAAAGCTAAAAGAGCTATTAGAGGTGCAATGCAGGATTATCAAGGCTCGTTTTGCACCAAGCAGGCATTAATATTTGGCGTGCATACCTTTTTACGTAGTGCAAACGTGAGAGGGCTAAAATGGCAATACGTGGATTTTGAGAATAATTTAATCACGTTTCCAGGCGAGGCGATGAAGTTAAGAGAAGTTTTTTATATGCCAATGAGTAAGCAGGTCAAGAAGCTTTTAAAAACAATGCTGGAGCACAAAAGGGGCGATTTTGTTTTTCCTAGTGGCATAAGTGCGGCAAGACCGCTAAGCGATAGCACACTCAACTAGGCGATTAAGCGGTTAGGCTTTGGCGATGAGATGGTATTTCACGGCTTACGCACGACAGCAAGCACGCTACTAAATGAAAACATCAAAAATCACGGCTTTAGTAGCGACGTGATAGAGCTTTGCCTAGACCACAAAGAGCGAAGCAGTGTTAAAGCTATTTACGACCGAAGCCAAAGGCTGGACGAGAGGGCGGAGTTAATGCAATGGTGGAGCGATTATTTAGATGAGTTGTGATCTTAATAAAAAATTTAGTGGTAGCTTTGATCCTATTAACACAGATATTTTAAAAATAATGGGGGTAAAACCCAGCAAAGACAATGAAATATTTGTAACCTTTGTTACTCAAGTAGTTTTTTTATTTTCTTATGACCTAGCCGAGAGAAATAAAGACAAAGTTTTCATAACATACGAAAAATTTATTAGTATCGCACCCTTTTTAAAAGAATTAGAGGATCATTTTACTTTTATCAATAAAAAAATAACAATAGACCAAATTAAGCAAGAAAAAATAATATTATTATCAGAAGCTTTTTATCAATATATTTGCGATGAGGTAAAGCAAAAAGTTACAAAAGCAAAAAGAAAGCCGACAAAAGCCCTAAATCAAGATATTAACCTAATTTTAAAAACAGCTTGTTTCCTTGAAACAAAGACCAACATTAATACCAACATTATTACGGTAAAAGCCAACAAAAGGTTAAATATAGCCCTGGACGTTATTTATGACCTATTAGATGAGTTAGCAAAAACAAAAAGTAGCAATAGGTGCAAAAATATTTTTTTAAAAGAAACAGCATATTTTAAACAAGAAGCCAGCGTTAGCGATATTAAAAAAATTCTACAAGATATAAATAAAACTCATAATTTAAAGCTAGATACATATTTAAAAAATATGATTAACGCACTAGTTGAAGCAAAAAACAACATTGTAAAAATCCTACTTAGTGAAAAACATTTTTAAAAAGTCTATTTTAAGCATTTTTTAAAAACAAGCACGCCTTTTTTATTCTGTAATAATTCTCCCATATCAAATCAATTTAAGCATATCAAGCTTGCAAGCATTCAGGCTTAACCATTTGAGAAAAATTACATATAAAAGGATTAAAAATGCAAAACAAAGCCCTACTAAATTCAAAAGAAACAGCGGAGTTTTTAGGCATAGGAGTATCGACACTTTACAGATACAAGAAATCAAGCGACTTCCCAAAACCTATCATCTACACAAATCAAACTATCCGCTTTAAACGTGATGACCTCGAAGCCTTTATGTATAAAAAGCAAGGCGGAGCGACACCAGAGCAAGGGGGCGAAAGATGAAGCCCCTAAAACCAAAATATGACGATATGAGCGAAGAGGATTTTTATTTAGGCTTTATGCTAATAGTAAAAGAGCGTAACCCTAGCCTATCAAAAGCCATAAGCAACGACGAGATAAGCGAACAAACAAAGCAGGCGTTAGATGTAGCCCTTAGCTTTTACGATACATCTCTACAACTAGCAGGGGACTTAAACAAACTAAAGGGCGAAAACAAAAAGCTAATAGACGGCTTTTTTAAACAGCGAAAAGGGTAAAAAATGAAAATTAGCATTACAACAGCAGGCAAAGGCGGAGCGATAATCGCTATCGAGCCTAAAAAGATAAAAGAATTTACTAGCCATTTAAGAGCTTATGGCGTTTCGAGTGTGAAAGAAGCACCACAAGGGTTAATAAATATGGCTTACGATCTATTTTACATTAACAAAAACCTAAGAAAGCAAGTAAGAGAATTAACGGAGCAAGGATACGACGATGAGAACAAGCAAACACAAAGCAACGATATTGCGACTAATGATTAAACACGGCAGGGTTACTGGTGCTAATTGCTTACATATAGCAACGCAAATCACTACTCAGGCGAGCTTTTCAAAGAGGGGATATTAGACGCCGAAACAATGCACGTCAAAGGGCGAGCAAATTTTAAAGAGTGGTGGATAAAAGACACTCCAGAAGCTAGAGAAAAAGCAAAGCTCTATTTAGAGCCAAGCAAAAAAGAAAGTATTCAAAATCCTAATGCGATTAAAAGTAAATAGTTGAGTAAAAAAGGGTGGAGCAGACAGCCACCCTTTACAAGGTTACGAACGTGGATATTTTAGCAGAAATTGAGAGTATTATCAACCCAGCCGAGAGCGGAATTCACATAGACACGATAAGGGCTACATTTTTCAAAAAAGCTATCATTCAAAAGACCTATACAAAAATGAAGCTTTTAGACTTAATCGCTCGAAAATATGGCAAAAAATGGCTAAAGCTGGATAAGCAGACAGCAAAAACCATCAAGATAGAGCGCCGTTATGAGTTTCGAGATTATGAGATAGTTAATATTTACGTGCTAGGCGACCTACCTATTTTTTACGCTACATTAAAAAACGCAGGCAATGAGCCACAAAAGGCGTTATTTGAAGTTTATGGACTTAGGCAATATAACAAGACACCACCACCGAAAGAGTTAATAGCGGAGCTCCTAGGCGTGGTAAATAACGTTTCATCGCTTGACCTTTGTTTTGATAAGGATAGTCCCTTTAACCTTGAAGCTTTTAAAGATGAGGTTTATTATCATAGCGATACCGCCTATCTCAACAATAACAAAGTGCTAAGCCGCGTGTATTTTTATGACAAAGCAAAAAAGAATAATCTAAACTTGCCTATCTACCGAGCCGAAGCCGTAGTAAGCATAAATCCTAAAAGCAAAGATAACCCCTTGCCTCTCAAGCAAAGGCTAAATTTACAACTCCCTTATGCCCTGGATGAGTTTAAATCCATATTGGATAAGACCACTAAAGAGCAAGGCACGATCAAGCCCTACAAGTCAAAAGATAACAAAAGAGAGCTAAGAGCGTAACCAGCCGAGATTTTGGCTCGTTACCTCAACGCACGGATATTTTTATGCATTAGCCTAAATTTTGGCTTACGTAGCAAAGCCCCTTAAATATGAGCTTTGTCCGTCCCCTTAAAAATAAGGCAACGAGCCGAGCCTCTAAAAATCATCGTTTCCCAAAAAAGAGAAATGATAGCAGCCAAAGGGGTGGATTATATGCTACTCCATAAAAAAATGGGAGCAGTTTTCTCCATTTTTGATGAAAACCCTAGCAATAAAAATGGATTTCAAAAAAAATAAAAACGGCTTTTATCCTTAAGCCAAAACAGCCCTTTTTTTGCTTGCTTAAGGTTTCATAAAAAAGGGTATTGCAAAGCGTTTCACTCTCTACCATTTTTTTGGCTATTTTTACCCTTTTTGTATAAGTCAAAAATCAAAGCCAACACCGAGGGGCTAGAGCTTAGCACGCAAGCCACGCACGAGCGAAAATCACGATTTAAGAAAACGAACGTATAATGTGCCCTTGTAAAACTACCCTACAATGACCTTTTTGTTACAAAAAATCTCCCCTTTTCCTTAAGTGAAAAAATTAATTATCAAGGGGGCTGAAAATAATCGCGGTCGCGGTTAAAAAAATCAGGGGTCGGCGGTTAAAAAAACGAGCAAAATAAGCACTAGAAAGAGCGTAAAAGCCCTATTCTAAGCGTAATTTTGAGCTGGGGGAATTAAACACCGGTAGCTTTTAAATGATGTCACAGCTGACACCCTAGGGGGCGTCTGTGACACCCCTATCGGTAACACGTGTAACGTTACATGTAACGGACGAAAAAAGTCGCTCGTTACAAAATGATATTAATCCTCTTTGCTTTCAGTGTAAGGCTTAACTACCTCAACGATTTTATCCATATCAAGCGATTTAATGTAGTTTTCAAGCCAGCTTTTTACCCAATACGGATAACCTCGCCCATTAGTCCCCCAACTATTTACGCCCTGATAGCTTGTTTCTAAAATTTCAGCTAATTGTTTTTTATTAAGCCCTGCACGTTTCATAAACTCGTTAAATTCTTCTCTATCCATTTTAACCCTTTAAAAAGTATGCGTTAGCATATTAAATAACTAATTAAAAAATGCTTATGTATATTTTATTAAGTTTATTTTAAAGTGCATAAGCATATAATTTCTAAAATATTTTAATGCTAGTGCATATTTAAAGGAGAACAAATGTTAATTTTAACCAACCCAAACCAAACACCAAGCAAGGAGAAATATAACAAGCTCATAAAAATGACAGCTGGCAACGTAGAGCTAACCGATGAGGTGCTCTATTGTGTAGGATATGACGTTTATTGTAGCAACATAGTAGCCCTAAAAGAGATAGAGAGCAAGCAGGAGACTATCCGAGAGCTAAAAGCAAAGGTAACCGAGCTAAGCAACGAGCTAAAGCAAAAAAGCGAAAAGTTAGGGGAAATGGTAAGCGACTATGTAACAGCACTTGACGAAATCGATGAGCTAAAAAGAGAGAATGAGGAGCTAAAAAGTAAATTAGCATTATTAAAAAGGAGCAAAAAATGAAAGTAATTTTTGAGGAACTAAACAACAAATTTGACTTAGTCAATGAGATACCGCCGTTATTAAACCAAGTATCAACATTAATGCTAGCTTTAAATGTTAGCGAGCAAGATGAGTTAATTAATGAAAAAAGCAGGCTATCGGCTAGCTTTTTGTTAAGCAACATTCTTGACGACGTAGCCGAGGCAATAATCAAATATTATGAACAAGGGGCAAAAGATGAGAGTTAGAACATACGTAAAATTATACGAGCTTGAAAAAGCTCGTAACTTTGATGAGATAATAAGCACACTAGAGCAAAGCCAGGACGTTAGCAGAGATGAAGCCGTTTATCAAGCAGGTGCTAAGGCGTGGCTATTCGTAGATTATTACATTAACGAGCTAAGGCACGCAGAAGCACAAGTAAAGCACTTGAAAAGACAGCTTGACCGCCTAAGCCCTGGCGATAAAAGCAAAGAGAACTTTAACAAAAATAATCCCTTAGAAGCCAAAGGGATTTTTAAATGGCACAAGCCCTTAAAAGGTGCGAGCTTGCAAAACGATATGCAGGCAAGCTAATCATAATCTAAAGGGGCAAGGCTAGCCCCTAACCTCATCACTCCACGAGAGGTTAAACAGCCTTTTTCATAAAATACTGAAAAAATCAAAAAGGCTAAATCGATGCTACCAAAAGAGTTAAACACGCTAGAAACCTTTTTTAAAGTCCTTGATAAGTTTTACCCAGACTGGGAGAAGCGAGCAGATGATTATTATTTAACCGAAATAGCCTTTTTAATCCTAAAAGTGTTTAATAGCCCTTACACGGACGAAACTATTATTAACAATTTGAGAGTTATGAAAGTGAGTAAATACGATAAAGAGCTAGCCAAAATTTACGCTTTGCCACTAGAGGCTTACAAGTGGATTATGACAAATAGAATGAAGCCAGACAGAGCAAAGGCGAGCGTAAAACGATATGTAAAAAACGTGACACAAAGAAACAACGAAAAGCTTTCGCAAATGCAAAAAAACGATGTATAAAGGAGCAACAATGGCAAAAATAACAGACAAGATTAGAGAAAAAATATTAGCCGATTTTCATACGGGATTTTTTTCGATTAGGCAAATAGCAGATAGAGCAGGAGTTAGCCACGTGGCAGTCCATAAAATAGTCAAGGGCTTAACACCAAAATTTAAAGAAAAAATTAACGCAGAAGTAGCCTTTAAAACGGAGTTAGCAGACGAAAATTTACAACAAATTAACAGCGTAAACGAGGTAATAAGTGAGGCTACAAAACACCTCATCTTTTTTCAAAACGCAGCATTAACAAATCAAAAAAGAGCCAACGAAATGCTAAAAAATGCCAAAACAATAGGCGATATTGAAGCTCACAGCAGGATAACAGCAAGAAATAAAGAAACCATACTAGGCAAAGAGCCACAAACGATTATTAACAATAACAATACACAGCAAAACCAAAAGCCAGAGCTAGACTTATCAGGGTTAAGCAATGATGAACTCGAAACACTTGACGCAATACTCTCAAAAGCAAATTAAAAACGAGCTGGCAAGGCGTAGCCTAATTCGTTTTGTAACCGAGATCAACCCAAGCTACCAGGTCGGCTGGTTTAACAAAGAAATTGCAGATAAGCTGGAGCGATTTTATCTCAACGTAATGGAGGGTAATCAACCTCGCCTAATGATATTTGCACCGCCTAGAAGTGGTAAAAGTGAGTTATTTAGTAGGGCTTTTCCAGCGTGGGCTTTTGGCAAAAATCCAAATTTGCAAATAATAGCCAGCTCATACTCGAGCGATTTAAGCACAAGAATGAATAGGGACGTGCAGCGTATTATGATGAGTGAAAAATATGAGGAAATTTTCCCAGAAACAAAACTAAACTCCAAACGTGTCGTAACCGCAACCCAAAACGCCCTTAGAAATAGTGAAATATTTGAGATCGTAGGACACACGGGCGCGTATAGGAGTGCTGGCGTAGGCGGAGGTATTACGGGCATGGGTGCAGATATTTCCATTATTGATGACCCTATTAAGGACGCAGCAGAAGCAAATAGCGCAACTTTTAGGGATAGAGTGTGGGACTGGTATGTTACAACCCTTTACACAAGGCTAAGCCCTAAGAGTGGCATATTATTAGGCATGACAAGGTGGCATGAGGACGATTTAGCAGGGCGATTAATCCAAGAAGCTCAAAAAGAGGGCGACAAATGGGAAATTTTATCTTTTCCAGCAATAGCCGAACACGACGAGGAGCACCGAAAAGAGGGAGAAGCATTACACCCAGAAAGATACGACCTAAGCAGACTATTAAAAATAAAAAGTGCCTTAGGCTCTTATGCGTGGAACGCCCTTTATCAACAGCACCCAAGCACTAAGGGCGGAGATATTATACAAGGGGCGTGGTTTGGTCGTTATGATGTAGCACCAAGGATTAAGCGTGTAGGCGTTTTTATGGATACAGCCCAAAAGACTGGCGAACAAAACGATTACAGCGTTTTATTATTAGCTGGCTTAGGATATGACAACGCCATTTATCTACTAGACCTAAAACGTGGCAAATGGGACGCAGTAGAGCTTGAAAATACTACTAAAGATTTTTTTGCCAAGCATAAATCAACATATAACGGACTAATGTTTTACATAGAGGACAAGTCAAGTGGAACAGGGCTAATACAAAAGATAAAACGTGAAAATAATATCCCAGTAAGAGCCGTAACACCACAAAAGGATAAATACACTAGAGTTTTAGACGTTGTAGGCTACATTGAGAGCGGATATGTAAATTTGCCTAGTGTCGCAACGTGGGTTAGTGATTTTGTGGATGAGTGCGAAAAATTTACCGCCGACAATAGCCACTTACACGACGACCAAGTCGATACGCTTACAATGGCAATTAGTGAGTTTAAAAATAAGCCTAGTGGTATTTGGGGGCATATTTCAGACTAAATTTTAACAATACAAGCTAAAATAATCAAAAGAAAGGGTTACAAATGCAGACATTAACAATACGGACAGATAACGCCGATTTCATAGAAAAAGCAAGAGAGATATTAATAACGCTAGCTAAATTTGACGGCGTGAAGCTAAACCTAAGCGATGAGGTTAAATATCAATCGCGCTTTAGCGATTATGAAGCGGACGTTGAGGCTATCAGACGTGGAGAGCTTGAAACCTATCCACTAGAAACGTTAAAAGCCGAGATGGAAAAATGGTAATTAGACGCACAGCACGCTTTAACCTGGAATTAAAAGCAGTGTTTGATTTTATCGCAAAAGATAATCCAAACAGGGCGCAGGGTTTCATCAGCAAGTTACTAGACGCCGTAGAGCTTTTGAGCGACAATCCACGACTAGGACGAGCGATAACGGACGACAAAAGAGAGCTAATCGCCAAAGGTTATGTAATACCCTACTTAATTGACAAAGACGCCATTAAACTTTTAGGCATTTACAAGGCTAACGAGTGGGAAATGCAATGATAGACACTAAAGAGCAAAATTTTATTATTTATTCAACTGGCGACAATAAAGTCAATATTCAAATATTAGCCGATAAAGAGAACGAAACAATATGGCTAAATCAAAAACAAATAGCCGATATTTTTGAGACCAGTAAGCAAAATGTATCATATCACATAAGGAACATTTTAGACGAAAAGGAGCTAGGCTACGCAACTGTAAAAGAAATTTTGACAGTTCAAGCAGAGGGAAGCAGGGAAGTTACAAGAGAAGTCGAACACTACAATCTTGATATGATAATCGCAGTAGGCTATCGTATAAACAGCGTAAAAGCAACACAGTTTAGACAATGGGCTACTAGCACACTAAAAGAATACATAATTAAAGGCTTTGTGCTTGATGATGAGAGGCTAAAACAAGGCAATAACGTATTTAATAAAGACTACTTCAAAGAATTATTAGAACGTATACGAGCCATAAGGGCCAGTGAAAAGTTATTTTATGAAAAAGTTAGGGAGTTATTCGCGCTAAGCGTGGATTATGATAAGACATCACAGACGGCTAAAAATTTCTTTGCTAATATCCAAAATAAACTAGAATATGCAGTAACCAAAAAGACATCGGCGGAGATTATCAAAGAGCGTGCAGACCATACAAAGCCAAATATGGGTTTAACGACTTGGAGCGGAAGCGATAAAGGCAAAGAGCCGATAAAGTCAGATGTCTCTGTAGCTAAAAATTATTTATACGAGAACGAGCTAAACGGACTTAATAGATTAACGGGCATGTTACTTGACTATGCAGAAAATCAAGCAGAGCAAGGCAAAGTAATTCAGATGAAAGATTGGGATATTAAAGTAGATAATTTTTTAATCTTTAACGGATATGAAATTCTAAAAGGCTTTGGTAAATTTAGCGCTGACAATGCAAAAGCTAAAGCAGAATTAGAATATACTAAATTTAAAGAACTAAAGCAAGATGATAGCTTTAAAGACGAAGTAAAACGAATAATTGCTAAAGGCAAAAAATAGAGCCTATGGTAGCGAAGCGTGAAACGTAATAAGGCGGTAATGTTTCACAAAATAACCTTAATTAAGTTTTCGAGCAAAAAAGGGATAAAAAACTACTAATCCTTAAGCCAAAACGACTACTTTAAGCGTCCGAAACTTAAATCATTTAACTTTACAACTTCACAATTCCCTATTTTAGGCACTTATGATAGTTTTGTATTGAAAACTAAACTTTTCATAACCAATAAATCAAACACTTGAAGCTTAAAAAACTAGAGTGTATAAATGAGTGTAAAAATTATTGATTTTAATTTTATTAAAAGTCGATAAATACGAGCTTTAAAACTAAAATCATTTTCTGCTTAACTCCACCATAAATCTAAATACATCTATCATTATTTATACCTTGCTGCAAAAATAGCTTTTTACTAAAAAATAAGACGCCAATATGTAAAAATTTAATAAATAATTGATATTAAGACCCTTATCAACATTAGTAAAAGTTAATAACTAAAAAATAATTTTATAAATTTTTATCTTGCTTTAACAAAAAATAAAATAATATTCGCTATTAAAATTCAAAGGAAAAAAATGTTTTTAAAACGAGGAAAAATCATCTTCAACATCCACCTAATAATTGGGCTAATTGCGGCTATTCCACTAATATTCATGACTCTTTCAGCCCCATTTGCGTCTTATAGAGAAGAGATCAAAAGTGCGATAAATAAAAATTTTATAAACTTAGTTCCTAGCGAAAAAGCAAATTTAAGTTTAAATGAACTCCTAGCTAAATCAAAAAGTGAGATTCAATTTGATACGCTTGAAAGTTTACAAATAGGTGGAGCAAATGAAGCTTATCGTATAAGCATTACAAAGGATAAAAAGCAATTAAATTTCTTTATAGACCCAAGAAGTGGCGAGGTGATCAGCGAAGACTGGGGTGAGAAATTTCGTATCATTATCTTAAGCCTTCATAGAAATTTAGGACTTGCCTTGCTTGATAGTAAAGTACCAGCCAATATCGGCAAACAAATAGTTGCCATTAGCTCTATCATCATGACTCTTCTTGCTATCAGTGGCCTCATCCTCTACGCACCAGCGATCAAGCGAAATTTCTTAAATTCGCTAAAAATTAAACCAAAAGCAAAGGGCTACGCCTGCTTCTACAATCTTCACACCAGCCTTGGCACCTACGTGGCGATCTTGCTTGTGGTGATGTCACTAACTGGACTTTACTGGTCTTATGGCTGGGTCAGAAGCAGCGTAAATAGTATATTTTTCGATCTAAAAACAGCTCCAATGAAAAAAAGTCTACCACAATCAAATTTACTTCCAATAAGTGATGAGAAATTTAAAGAGATCGAGACTGCGGAGCAAATTTTTAAAGATAACGTCACACTAGAGCTAAAATCGCTCACGATAAACGTGCCTGAAAACAACCAAAGCACCTACACTATAAACTACGAAACAAGCGAGAGTCAAGTGGGCAAGCTAAAGCTTGACGCTAGCGCTGGCAAGATCAAAGAAAACAAGCTTGTTAGCAAGTCTGAGAGCATCCCAGAGGCAAAAAAGGCTGGTCGCAAAGTACTTAGTCTACACACCGGTGAGATGTTTGGCGAGATCGGCCAGATCGTCTTTGCCGTATCATGTGTGATCGCAGTTTTACTAATAATAACTGGATTTTTAATGACCATAAAAAGGACCAAGGCACTCTAAATAAAAGTAAATTTTTACCTTGCTTTGGGTAAGATTTTGAGAAATTTTTACTACAAACAAGAGAGAAATTTATGAATAGAAAACGTATCTACAACCCAAGTTCAAATGAAAATTTGACCGACAGAAGAGTCTTTAACGGCAACCCACACGGCATTTTAAATTTCACCAAGGCAAAATACGAGTGGGCGTTAAAGCTTTGGGACCTCATGGAGGCAAATACCTGGTTTCCAAAAGAGGTCGATACTACCGATGATGTGCGCGACTACGCCTACAACCTCACAGAGGCTGAAAAACGCATGTATGATCTAGTTTGGAGCCAGCTCATCTCGATGGATAGCTTTCAGACAAACAACCTAGCTGACAATATCAACCCCTACATCACCGCGCCAGAGATCAACGCCGTGCTAAGCCGCCAAGCCTACGAAGAGGCAAACCACAGCAAGTCTTACGCTGTCATGGTCGAGGCGATCTGCGACAACACTGACCTCATCTACGAGATGGAGAAGCACGACGACGTCTTGCGCGAGAAAAACGACTACATCTCAAGTGTCTACGAGGAGCTTGCAGGCGAAGTGACTGATGAGAAGCTGCTTCTTGCAATGGTTGCCAACCAAATTTTAGAGGGCATCTACTTTTACAGCGGCTTTACAGCGATCTACGCTCTAGCACGTGCTGGCAAGATGCTAGGCTCAGCACAGATGATACGCTTCATCCAACGCGACGAGATCACGCACCTACTTTTGTTTCAAAACATGATAAATTCAGTCCGCAAAGAGAGGCCTGACCTTTTCACACCTGAGACTGAGGCAAAAATTTATGATATGTTTGAAAAAGCTGGAAATTTAGAGATCAAATGGGGCAAATACATCACTCAAAACCAAATAATGGGCTTTACCGACGATATCATCGAGCAGTATATCCACTATCTCATCGACCAGCGCCTAGTTGCGATCGGCCTAAAACGCAAATACAACGTCGCTCATCCGATCAAATGGGTCGATGACTTTGCGAAATTTAACGACCAAAAGTCAAATTTCTTTGAAGCAAAGGTGACAAACTACAGCAAGGGAAGCATCAGCTTTGATGACTTTTAAAAATGGCATCTTAGCCCTTGCCTGCATGCTTTTTATAGGGTGTGCGAGCAGTAGCCAAAGAATAATTGATCAAGCAAATAAAAATAATCTCGAAAATTTCTACGCCTACAAGCTTGTCAAGATAAAAGAGACAAGCCAAGCGGAAGTCTATCAAGAGATGCCAAACGGCGAAATTGCACCAAGTTTCGCGCCACTAGGATCCGTGCTAGGAAATGACGTGATGTTTGGCATAAACAAGCAGTGTGGCTTTGAGCCAAAGGACCTAAAAAAGATAAGAGTAGTTTCGCATGATGAGGCTAGAGGTTTTGGCTTTGAAGTCTGGGTTTTTAATGATCCTCTCTCTCAGAGAGATGATAAAATCACAGCTATAAGCGTTATTTTAAAAGCTACACCAAACATAGGTGGCACGGATATAAACTGCAAAATTCCAAAAGACTGCCATGATGAAAAACCCATAACATTTGTATTTGGAAAATAAATGAGCGAAATTTTAAACCTAATAAGCCTAAATTTAAAGGCAAAAAGTGCTACCGAGCGGCTAGAAGAGCTTGCAAATTTAGTTGAAACGGCGCCTGAAAACTCGCTCCTGCTTGCAAGTGAGCTTTGCATAAGTGGCTATGATTTCGACGGTTTTTTTGCTGGGGCGAACAAAGCGATGCTTGGTGGCATGATAGGTAGCTTTGATGCGATGTTGCTTGAACGCTTGCAAGAGGCGCTTAGCCCAGATAAATTTCTTGGTTTTACACACCTTACTAGCCTAAATAAAAGCGCAGGGCTCGCTCAAATTTCAAATCTAAATCCACACCAACCAAAGATTTATAACGAATTTTTGCTTCTTAACTCAAATAATGTCTTTCATTCACAATTTAAAGCCGAACTTTTTAGGCCAAATTTAGAGCATGAAATTTTTGCCGCCGGTGAGGTGAGCGATATAAATGCCTTTACATTTAAAGGGATAAAGCTTGGCGTGTTAATATGCTTTGAGCTGCGTGATAGTAGACTTTGGGCAAAGCTAAGAGGCTGTGACATCGTCATGGTACCAGCCATGTGGGGTAAGGCCAGAGAAGAAGCATACCTTAGCCTTTGTAAGGCGCTTGCCATTGTAAATAACTGCTACGTCATGATCTCAAGCTCACTTGATCTAGAACGCGCTGGGGTCTTTTTGCCAGATGGCACGCTAGAGCAAAGCGCGGTTTTTGACACAAATTTGATCACACAGGTAAAGAAAAATTTAGGGCTTTTATAAATTTTAAGATAAGCTTTAAATCGTATAATAACGATTTAAAATTTGTTTAGGAAAGAAATTTTGACCCAATTAGAAGCGATAAAATGCCAAAATTTAGCTAGCGACATAGCTGACGAGATCACGCTAAGTCCACTTTTGTTTGACGCAATATCAACAACTGAGCGTGAAATTTTTGTACCCATCACCGCCCATGCTTATAAGCTTGATGCGCAGCCAATACTTGGCAACCAGTGGATCAGCTCGCCACTAACTGTGGCAAAAATGACAATGGCACTAGAATGCGAAAATATGGACAACATCCTAGAAATAGGCTGTGGCAGCGGCTATCAAGCAGCGATCTTAAGCAAGCTTGCGCATAGAATTTTTAGCGTCGAGCGTATAGAAAAGCTAGCCATGGAAGCGAAAAAACGCTTTGAAACGCTAAAAATCAGAAACGTGCACGTAAGATATGATGATGGCAACAACGGTTGGCGAAGCTACGCACCGTTTGATCGTATCTTGCTCTCGGCAGCTGCTGATGAGATCTCACCAAATTTATTTAAGCAGCTTAAAAATGGTGGAATTTTAGTAGCTCCAATGAAAAAAGATGGCAAGCAATTTATCGCTAAATTTAAAAAAGATAAAGATGGAAATTTAGAAAAAGAGTACTTAGATGAGTGCCTTTTTGTGCCACTTCTTGAGGGTAGAGAGTAGCTCAA